>DATHTZ010000496.1:0-3539 GCA_035462675.1 Nitrospiraceae bacterium
GTCGTTTCATGCAGCGATGCAGAATCGTCCTGATGAAATGAAGGGGCACTCGCTCACCCATGCCATCGACCGCATTGTGACCGAGGCTCACCCGACGGGCAGTGAGAACATTTGTGGTTCGCTCATCACCGCCCCCCTGCCCGGAAAACTAGACTAGCCGGATACTTAGAAAAGGTCCACCGGCTCCGGTTCTCGACCCCCCGTGAAACTTTTCTCGTTCAAGGGTTTATGATTTACGCAAAATCAAAAGCTTCTCGAGCGATTCAAGATTTTGACAAAATAGAAACTTCAAACATGAACTGGAGGCGAGCAACTCCACTCCCCCGAACGAACGACGCTTCACGTGCAAGCGCAGCGAATCTGCCATTGCAGAAAAGTCGCTCGTAAGTTATGCGGGCTCACTGCGTTTCTTACCGCTTATCAGGGCACAGAGGCCGATCCATGCGTGTGACCCATCACATTGTGCCCCTTGAGCAATTTTGACCAGACCGCTGCCGGTCCTCCCGCCATAATAACGAGCGAGAGAGGAGGTGTGGAGAGGGGCAGAGGTTTTCATTCAAAATGCGATGCGATGTATGCATAGCATCGGCCTGGTCACGAACAATGTGCGTTTCACTTGTACATCTTGGGGTAGCATAAAGAAGAAGCAGTGCGCATCACGCGCGATAGATAGATCGGGCAACTACGTCCAGGCGTCTTCGTCGCATACAATCTTCATGTATTCGTTAAGGAGGAAATGTCCACGTCCACTGAATCTCAGACAGCCAGTACAACGGTGACCGACATGCTTCGCGAAGACCATAAGAAAGTGAAAAATGTTCCACGAGGCATGCTCGTCGCCACATTCGTTGGCATATTCGTCGTCGCCTGGATGACCGGAAAAATGATGAACTGAACACGGTATCGGTACTTATCGCGTTGCTCTTCTGGGATGGCTCTGGATATCGCGTCTGCTGCTCACGATTCCCATACTTGGCATTGTGAAGGTGATCTCTCAGCATGTAGAAAACTCCACCCCCTGGCTGAGTTGCTGAGAGAATGAAAGGAGTCACTACAAGGGGTCACTACTATGTCATGTCGTCCGGACATCTTTGTGGGCCATCGTGCAGCCGGCGCATGCCTAGCGGTCATCATGGTGATCGCCGCCCTCGTATCCACTCCTGTGTATGCCGCTTCTGTTGCGGTGCGGTTTCCGGAGGGCATGACCCACGGCTATCTCCTCGTCCGATCGCTTTCCGGGGAGATCCTCGGCGAGGGTGAGATGACCCAAGTGCTCAAAGAGAACGATCTGGTTGAAAGCCGATTAGTCTTCCGGTTCAAGGACGGCTCGCTACACGATGAAAGAGTGGCCTTCTCGCAACAACGGGTGTTTACGATGATCAGCTATCGTCTGATTCAACGCGGCCCGTCGTTTCCTGAGCAAATCGATATCTCCGTAGACCGAGGCACAGCGGAATACAAGGTTCGATCAAAAACTGGGGAGGATGGAAAAGAGGAGGTACTGAGCGGACAAGTAGATCTGCCCAAGGACGTCTATAACGGCATGCTGATCACCGTGTCGAAGAACCTACAGAAGGGCGCCGACGAAACGGTGAGCGTGCTCACCTTCACGCCTTCGCCCCAGATCGTCGCCGTGCAGCTACGTGCCATAAATGAGCAACCGGTCCAGATCGGAGAGGTGTCGAGGAAGGTTACACAGTACGCCTTTACTCCGAAGCTCAGCATGATTCGGGAGTTCTTCGGCAAGGCTCTTGGCAAGCTGCCTGCCGAATTTCATTATAACTGTTGGATCATGTTCGATGCGCCGCCGAGTTTCGTGCATTTCGAAGGGCCCTTGCAGCTCATGGCGCAGATCGTGCGCATCGAACTCGTGAGTCCACACTTGCGCGTAGAGCCAAAAGACAAGAAGATTTCTTCAAAATAACGGAGGCTCGGTCATTTCCGATCATTCCGAACATCATGCATACAACGTCGGTTGGTATGAACAGGCATGAGACACTCGTGCTGCAGTTTCATCATGAACACATCCAGAAAGTCGGGCCTCATTAAGTATTCCATGGCTTGCACGCACAGGTTTGCTTATTTCTGAGGATCGTCGTGCGAGGCCAGAGATAAGTGGCCTGCCACTTCCCTTCCGAACTGAGCAATTGTGACCAGACTACACATCATAGAACCGTTATCCTGACAATGGGTCAACGTGTTGAGACCGTGAACGGTCAAGGTTCGGGACCTCATGACCAGTACCCTAGCCCGCATTCTTCATGAAGGTTCGTCGCGAAAGCGTGCAGACACGAAGCGAGAGAAGCATTCGGAGGCGTGAAGCCCTCAGGCATACATGTGCAGTATGTCGAAGGGCTGAGCGGCAAGACTGCCCGTCGCAGCTGCGTATCCGCGCTTGTAGCAGAAGCTTCATGAATAATGCGGGCTGTCATCCTGACCCGACTGGCGTGGACGGAATAGTGCTGCTGACCGTGGGGGCAAAGACTGCGCAGAGAACTTGGAGCAAGTATGAAAAGAATTCACACGACATCGCGAACAGAAACAGACGCTGTTGTCGGACTCCTTCCTGACAAGAAAATAAGCAGGCCCGCAGCCGGAACACGAGCCACACCGTTCAATCCCCAGACCTTTCTTGCCAAAGTTGGCAACGGCAAGACGACGTTGCAGGCCTCCAAAGAACAGCTTATTTTTTCGCAAGGGGATGCGGCCGACGCCGTGTTTTATGTCCGGGCGGGCCGGGTCAAGCTCACCGTGCTTTCGCAGCATGGCAAAGAAGCCGTCGTCGGGATTCTAGAGCACGGCAGCTTCTTTGGTGAAGGATGCCTCGTCGGGCAACTGACATGCATGGCGACCGCCACCGCACTGGACGCATCCACGATCGTGCGTATTGAGAAGGCGGCCATGATTCGTGTCCTCCACGATGAGTCCACCTTCTCCGAGCTGTTCACGGCCTATCTCCTGTCTCGCAATGTGCGTATACAAGCGGACTTAGTTGATCATCTCTTCAATTCGGCCGAGAAGCGGCTGGCGCGGATCCTCCTGTTGCTGGCCCGCTATGGGAAAGAAGGCATACCGGAGCCGGTCATTCCGAAGATCAGCCAGGATACGCTGGCCGACATGGTTGGTACCACGCGCTCTCGCGTCAGTTTTTTTCTGAATAAGTTCCGGAAGTTGGGCTTCATTCACTACAAGGGCAGAATGGAAGTGCACAGTTCACTCCTCAGTATCGTCCTCCACGACTAGTTTCTCTTCATGAGGTTTCGTTGATTTCTGGCAGGGGCATAGCCAAGCGGCCTTCCATATTGATTTCTCAGACATGAGCTATTGTGATCAGATTCTCATCCCTTCAGGGCCTAGCATTGAACCTGGAATGGGTCATCTATTTCCAGCGGGAGTTCCCCGTCTGTGAAGGCGTGGGTGAGAGCAAGGTCCTGCGAAGCAGGACGGGGCTTGCGCGTAATCAATAGAATCCCACGCCTTTACAGGCGTGGGACTCTATTCCTAGAGAATCTATCACGCCTCGTGACGAAGCGGCTTGT
>DATHTZ010000497.1:0-11996 GCA_035462675.1 Nitrospiraceae bacterium
GGTCGAGGATATCCTGGGTGAGAACAGCTTGTCCGGTAATCCGCTCCAACTCGCCGTCGATCCGCAGGGCAGGCGGCTGCCCCGAAATCAAGTGCAGGTCGGACGCGCCGTGTTCCGCCATCATTCGAAAGAGTTCGTCGATCTTGGCCATGCTGCTGCTCACCTTTATTCAGGATTGGGACGGTGCCTCTGTATTGAAGTATACGTGCTTATGAGCCGGTTACAAGAAAAACCACACGACAAGGCAGGTACGTCGGCGGTGTCGAGCTAGGATTTGTTTATGTGTTGATGAGGCGTGCCACGACAGCTCATGCGGATGGTCCTCATGCCGGCCATGACATCTTGGACTAGAACAACCACTTTCCAAGGGTGGTTAACAAGGCCGTCAGATGGCTCTCTAGCGAAACTGTAGGCCGATCGCGAACGATGTCGCATAGCCGTCAGCCGTTGTCGTTGTATCCAGCATGAGTCGATCCCCGCCACGTCGGAAGATCCAATCCTGCTGATTTCGCGCGGTGCGCGGGCCTTTCGCGGCGTACGGAGGGGCAGCATGGACGCGATCAGTCAGCGCATCGTCGAAGAACAATTGTGACGTGAACTCGAAGCTTCGCTGAGCCAGAGGCGCGGTGCGAATCTTGAAATGAATATGAACCGTTCGGCCCGGATACCAGCCAGGGTACACCGTGATAAACCGAGCCTCGCCGTGCGCGTCGGTGATCTGGTATCCGCGCAGAAACTTCTGGCCGAGGGTGGTGAAATCAGGATCCTGCACATCCGAATAGACGCCCAGCGTATCGCAATGCCAGATGTCCACCTGGGCGCCCGCCAGCGACTGACAGTCTCCGGCGTTGAGGCGCGAGACCAGCAGCGTCAGAGTCAGTGGCGTACCGGGCCTCACTCGCCCGTCGGTCGGATCCGAGCGAATGTCGGAGCGATTCAAGCGCTCGTCGACGAAATAGGGACCTCCGGTTTGCTCTGGTCGGACCACGCAGGAGGGGCCAAGTGCGCCTGCAACAGCCTGTCTGGAGTTCAGACTGCCGGTCATCAGCCAGGCCATACCAGCGCCAAGAAATGTTACAACTTCACGGCGGGAAAGGAGAGGCCCCAAAGGCCTGTTTTCATCAATCATTGTGGCCCTCCTCCTTTCGAGCATGCCGGTGCATTGATCAAGTCAGCGGTAGCTCGCTGGGGGTAAGCACCGAAGACGTTGTATCACTGCATCAGCAGTAACGATGTCCTATCATACAGCCGGAACCGGTCGAGACACTATCTGATTGTGCGCACAAAGTTGGGCCGCCGGGGCCGCGATATGAGTGCTTTCGCTTCGCCCAGGTATACCGCACCAGTGCCATTCCGTATGCGAAAGAGAATCCATAGGAGACGGTATCGAGGCGAGTGGGTTCCTGAGCCTGGTCGCGGCACCACGCTCAGATCTTCGTCGTGTCAAGTTGGAAGTCTGTTCGGATTGATGTGCGATCGTATTGGGCAGGAGAGAAAAGACCGCAAGAATCGAAGAACGACTATGAGCACGGACTGAGGGACTTCGTTCACAGATCGTTGCTTGACCGAAACGTACTCAAGAGTTCCGGTCAGCTTAATGTCGAAACCTACACGTGCGATACCGAAGTCCCGATGCCTGGCGGCCCGTGTGTCAGACGGTTACACGGAGGCCGCTTCGACTTCTTTCGTGGCTTTGGCGGCGAGGCTGTTTCTACGATTTTTAGCGATCGTCCGATCGATGACCGCTCCGCAGTTGACGCATTTCCAGGCATAGAAGGCCAGAAAAAAGTCTGAGAATCGTTCCAACATCATCAATCCTTTGCACTTCGGGCAATCCATAATTATTTTCTCCCTCGTTATGTGAATGAACGTGTACAAGGGAATAGCAATTTGCGAACCAGAAGGACAACGTCGCATTATCAATGGTTTAGCACTGTGGGTATTACTTATACGTACAACTCTGTACGTCCCGTGTCATTTATGTTTTCAATTTTGTGCGGCACACAGGTTTTGGCGAGAACGGAGACGGGATAATATTGAAAACCCGGATAAGGATAGGTTGGGGAGTAATCCCCCAGACTATGTAGCTTGAAGCCAGCCTCTTGATAAAAGATTCCCAAGAGCCGTAGAGAGCGAAACGGGGCCTTAGACTGCGTCCATTTCACGCCCTCTTCGTGTTCTGGCTCAGTCTTTGATAGGCAGGCGGTTCCTCATCCATATCGATCAGGTCCAATACGCTGAGGGAACTGACGTCGACTTGCGCCGCGAGTTCCGGGCAGACGCGCATTCGATACTCAACGAGCGCAACATCGGTCCGATAGCGATCGATCTGTTCGGCCCACGTGTGTTTTCTCCAAGGCGGTGGTCGACCTCGCATGTTCCTGCACCCAGGCCAACACCTCACCATCGGTTCGGCTTGAGAGAGTCACCCGCGCAACGCCTCGACATTCAACCCGGTAAAGGAGAGGAATCATCCGCCCAGCGTGAGCCCGGCTTTGAGGACATTGGCGATAAAGGCCTCGGGGAGTTGGCCTTGTGCCAAGAGACAGACTTTATCGATCAAACGGGGAAGCAGGATGTACCCACCGAGCAACTCACGGGGAGATCGGAGAGGTATTGGTGTTGGAACATCTATGACAACCTTCAATGATTCATGATGGCGTGTACCCTAATTCCGACGAGCAGGGAGATAAGGAATGCTGCTCGCGGCGAAACGGAGAGGATGTGAAACGTCAGGTGTGAGGGGTGGGGTACAAGAAGCAAACCGCGGTGTGAAGTAGGGTTGTAGGACAGATCTTCAGGCTGAGCAATTAGAGAAGATTCTCCGACCCCTTTGCCCCCCGCCGCGTCACGCAACTGAGCAACTACCTACACCCCCATCTCTGTTCCATTCCCCAATCGTCTTAACTCCAATCGCATCAAATTCCTCTTGGAAGAGGAAACGGGAATGTTTCGCATATTCTTGAAATCCATTTCTTAAAAAGGCTTCGAGCGTCCATTGTTGTCTTGAGTCATCAACCTTGCCTTGCATGACTGTGAGAATTCCCACGTGATCCATCACCTGCACTGCCTGCTCAAACTCATGAGTTGAACAAACAGAAAAGGACATGTCACTCAGATATGCGAGGGGAATCCCTTCTTTCTCCGGATCTCCGCGGGTCACAGTGGGTCTTTTTCTGCACTCCGTGTGAACGGAGGCAGAAACGCCGCGACGATTTTAAGTTTGAGGTAGTCCTCATCACGGTAGCCGTAGGCCCGCCGCTGGAGGACACGGATCTTGTTGTTGAGCCCCTCCACCAGGCCGAGGCTGACCTTGTTTTTCGGGTGACAGTATGAGGCGATGCCGTCCCAGTGGCGGTCGATCATCGCCGTGAACGTCTCATAGGGCGTGAGCCGCTGCCACTTGAGGCTCTGTGTCCAGCGCGTGAAGAAGGCGCAGGCCCCGCTCTCGGTCTGGTAGTCCCAGAGCTGGCCAAAGGACTCTTTGAGCAGGTAGGCGGTGTTGAGCCGCTTGTTGGCCTTGAGCAGTTTGGCAAGGGAGCGGCGGCCGTCGAGGGAGAGATTCTCGCGGTGGGAGAGCAGCGTATAGCGCTGTCCCTTGATGAAGACACGGTCCTTGGCGGCGAGGCGGCGGTACTCACGACGGCGGACCTCGTCGAGCGCGTCGCCGAGGTGGCGCACGATGTGGAACTTGTCGAAGATGACACGCGCTTGTGGTGCAGGACGCGTGAGCGAGGCACGAAAGGGCTTCCACCTGTCCATCGCGGCGAGCTGGAGGCGCACCGTTCTTTTGGTGCCCAGCGTGGCAAAGAAGAGGTCCATGTCGGCTTCGGTGCGGCCCGTACCGCCGACCCAGATTGGCCGCCGGCGATCGAGATCGCTGACGACGATGCGGTAGTCGTGCCCCTTCCGGATGGCGATCTCGTCCACGCCGATCGCCCGCGGCGCGGGCAGGCCGGCACGGGCAACCTGCTGCTGCATGTAGAGCCTGTCGCGGTCCTTGACCGTGCTGTTGTGGAGGCGCTCCGCCTGGGCCACCGCCGTGTGAGTCATCTCGCGACAGAGCGCGCCCACATGCCTCGCGAAGCGCTGCGTGAAGCGTGGGTTCGTCGCCAGCCAGTCGAGGCGCTCTACGAACACGCGACGGCACCGCGGGCAGTGGACCCGAAACCGCTCGAACTGGACATAGATCCGGAGCCCGCCAGCCGAGAGGGCGCGGGTACGGCAGGTGCGGTTGTCGTAGCGCCCGCGGCACCGGTGTCCACATTGCGAGCAGATCGCTGTTTTTTTTCGGCGCCGTAACACCAGGACTCTGGCGTAGCGGTCCCCGAAGACGCCATGGAGCCGGGGGGCGGCGACGAAGCCCGGCAGCGAGAAGAGGGCACGAAGTGATGTGGGGTTGTGCATGCGGTGACTCTGCACCAGGATCTGCACCAGTTTCAAGCGGGGGAGAACACGAGGAACCCCGCCTCAGACCAGGCGTTCAGCAGGACCTGACCACAGAATGACCCACTGGAAGGTGGAAAGATCCCTTTCTCCATTCTGCGTGATACATCGTCTTTCACTTCGTTCACCAGCTTGGGTCCCATCAGAAACCAATCTTCAAGGGTTACGACCATCGGATAAATCTTTCGTTGGGGGTCAAACGCATAATTAGGATACTTGCCATCTCGGTAATCGCCGATAGATTTATATACTTGTACGATCATAGCAGCTAGCTTATCCAGCTCAACGGGAAGAACATCCTCTTGAACAATTTCAACTTTAGCTTCGAATCTCATTCTCTTGGCTTTAGCTTCAACAAAAAGAGCAGCACCTTCCTGATCTACTATCCAGTCAACCGTTCGTTTTGATTCTTTCCCGACCCGATACTCACATTCGGGATACAGGCGAGTCCTCTCTCTCGTGGTTCCTCTTCCTATTACTTGCCCCACATACCACTGAAATGCTTCTCCGAACGCATTTTCAAATCCTGGCTGGTTGAAAATCTCGTAGTAGACGCCGTTCGTGAATCTCCAGAAGAGAAGCGTCGGAATGGGGCAAACTAAACAATCTCTCCCTTGATATCTCATTTTAATTAGCGGGTATGCTCTCAAGGAGTGATAGGCATATGCGAACCTGTCATTCATTTGATGCTCGCCCTGCAATAGACCCTTCAAATCAGAAAGACTGCGTGAAAAGTGACTCAAGAAACGATCAAGTCCGTCCGATGACAGGCCAGGGATTTATATATTGGGAGGGTAAAACAGAGCGAAGGTTTGCATGAAATTGCCAAGTAATGCCATTCCAAAAAGAAACAACTCTTCCGATGAAAGTCCTGTCGCTGTCTGTATTATTTCCGTAAGCGGAGGATGTCCGTAAATCATATGGTAGCGTGTGATGTTCTCAGCGGTTGGTCAGAACTCCTGCCATGGAAACTGGCGATGAGCCATCCGATGGAGTTCCTGCATGAGAAGATCGGGCGTCCTATAACGCCCAGCGATCACCTCTTCCAGGTCCTTAAGTCTTTTTATTGTCATTGCGAGAGTATTCCAACTCTTCAGGGTGTCCTGGGCTTGACCAGATTCCTTTGCGTGTAGAACTATCTCGCGACACATTGTTTCAAGGTGAAATTCTGCTATCCAACCAGCCCCTTCAGAATGTGACGCGGCAGATAGGTAGCCCCGATGAATCTCACAGTCAGATGGAATGTCCTGATTGAATTGTAGGTTGGACATATAGGCCCGGATAACTGCGAGTGAATCCGCCAGCCCTAGTTTTCGGATGGCATTCCGGAGCGGCTTATAGGTCTCGAAAATTATGGGGTCTTGATTTTTGTCCATGACAATCAAAGGAAATGAGAACATTCTACTTTCCCGGGGCTGACTGATCTTCCACTGCGCGCAGCTTTCTCACCCGCCCACCCACTGGCACGCCGAGACGTGCCATTAGCCCGGGCGAGGGCCTTCGGAGGCCGCGCGTTGCGCGAGCACAGAAGATCATCAGGCTCCATCCCTTCCTCTGCTGGCACCGTCGGGGAAAGAACATTCTGTTGTTTGAACAGGGCGGCTATTTATTTATGAAGAGTTGGAAACGGTGCGTAAAACCGGGCGCACCAGGGCCTCTTTCACAAGAAGCCCTGGTGGCCGTGAAGATGTCTGCTTGCAGTATTACTGCACTTCGACGGTGATGGTCTGGCTGGCGGCGACGAGGGCGTGGTCCTTCGTGGCACCGGTCACGGTGATCTGGTGCGTTCCCTTGCTCAGACCCTTAAAGGCCCCCTGAAACCCCTTCTGATACTCATTGTCCACGAACACGTGGGCATGCGCAGCTTGAGAGCCCTTGGTCAACTCATACTTCAGTTCAAAGCTGTCACTGACCTTGTCCTTGTCTTTCGGAGACGTGATCATAATCTTCGACCCGTCCTCTATTGGTTTATCCGCTGCGAAGACTGGTGCTCCGCCTAGACAGCCGACTAACGCGAGCCCTAATCCTATGAACCCGATACGTCCCATCACATGCATCACGACCTCCTTGTTTGAAACCATTAAATCATCACCGCACTCTAACACACACTACGAACGATCTGCTTGAATGGATTTCCGTGAACTGATGGAAGAGGGTAATTTTCACCATCTCTTAGCGCGAACTGAGCCGCCCCTTTCATCATCCCATCTGAGGCCGCGCGTTGAGCGAGCACGGAAAATCATCAGGCCCCATTTTTCCCTCTGTTGGCACTGTCGAGTAAGAACAGGATCTGACTGGAAGGGGGGGGGCTATTTGCGAAGCCTAGACTCGGTCCGCCTAGACTCGGTTTGTGAGAATGTGGCGCACCAGGGCCTCTTTCACAAGAGGCCCTGGTGGCGTTGAAGATGACTGCTTGTAATATTACTGCACGTCGACGGTGATGGTATGGGTGGCCGCGACACTTGCGTGATCCTCGTTGGCAGCTTTCACAGTAATCTGGTGCTCCCCCTTGCTTAGGCCCTTCAGCGTTCCTTTAAAACCCCTCTGGTACTCATTGTCCACATACACGTGAACGTGCCCAGCTTGGGAACCCTTGATCAACTCGTACTTCAGCTCAAAGCTGTCGCTGACCTTGTCCCCATCCTTGGGAGACGTAATCATAATCTTCGATCCGTCCGCTACTGGTTTATCCGCTGCGAAGACTGGTGCTCCGCCTAGACAGCCGACTAACGCGATCCCCAATCCCATGAACCCGAGACGCTCCATCATGTGCATCACGACCTCCTTGTTCAAACCAGCTGAATAAATGTACCACCATGCCGCCTTCTACGGAAGACCCTCTCATCTCAATTCCACTCGGTATCCTATCGCTTACTATATGCAATTCTTGTGAGCGATAGAAGGTTTTCATCTCGCTCAGAATTGTCCGCCCTCCTGCAAGGCCGTTCCCGATTGATTCACATCCGACCGATCTCTGGCATTGGCAGACCGCTGGTTGTTCCCGATGTGGAAGCCGCCGCAGCAACGTTGCGAGGAACGGGGCAGTTCGTCTCATCCACGGTCGTCACCGTGTCGGACAAGGCGTTAGGCTTCACCAAGGGATTTCAGGTGCGCGATCCAGATGGACACACCATACAAATCGTATCGCCATGAGTATTGCAACTTGCACGATCGTTGAACCCCGAGGTGCTGTCGTGTGTGATAAAGACCCTGGTGACGTTTGGCCTGATGTATCCCGATCATCAATAGATGGACATGATGTTCTTTGCGCCGCTATCGGGGAGTTAAAGACACTATTCAGGGGCGTACATATGTTTGGCGCTCTCCTGTGTGCTCTGTTGCGGATTATCGGCATGGGGATCGGATTGGCGGCAGACGAGCATGCGCCATCCCACTGGGGCTACGAAGGAGAGGAAAGCGCTGCTCACTGGGGCATGCGGAGTTCGGCTTACATTGCCTGCGAGGCCGGCTCACACCAATCGCCGATCAATATTTCCATGCCGTGCCATGCGCAGCAGCAGGAGCGTCTGATCTTTCACTATCAATCGAGTCTCGTGCGGGCGCTGGACAACGGTCTTACAATCCAAGTGAACGTGCCGTCAGGGAATGAGCTGCACCTCAATGGCCGGACCTATTACCTGAACCAGTTTCATTCCCATGATCCGAGCGAGCACCATATCGATGGTCGGACCTACCCGATGGAGATCCACTTGGTGCACCAAGACCGGAAGGGGCATGTGGTTTGATTGGGGTGCTCGTTGAAACAGGCTCACCGAACCAGTCCCTCGCAGAACTCTGGACCATGCTTCCCATGAAAGCGGGAGAACTAGGTTCAGAGCACCCGTTCAATTCACGAGACCTCGTCCCGCCCAACAGCCACCATTTTTCCTACCACGGCTCGCTGACCACACCGCCTTGTACCGAAGGCGTCCAGTGGATTGTCGTACGCGATCCGATTCCGATGTCCGCTCAGCAAATCTCGCAGGTCTTCTCAATCATCGGCCATAATGCCCGTCCTGTCCAGCCGTTGCATGGGCGGGGTGTCCAGGAAGAATAACGGCGAGATGGATACCCACACCTTGACAGGCGTCGTACCCGCTTACTAGACTACCTTCCTTTTTACTCCCACGCACCTGTCGAGAGGCTTGATGATGTACAGCCTCGCTTCCTTCTCGATCTCAGACATGACCGAATGCGCCTCGGAACTCCGCAAGCTAGGAGTAGGGGCTTCGTCCGCGCAGGACGTCGCCCAACGGATTGTCTCCTATCTCTATCAGCAGCTTGGGAATGATCAGACTGGTCGGCAGGATTGTGTCTTGGTCCGCTGTTTTCTCACTCGCGCCTATGGTGAACTTGATTCCCAGTCCCAGGACTGTGCCAGGCGAGCCTTGGCTTGTGGGCCCGGCTCTTTGGACATGAAATGCCTTACGCTGTTTGGGACGGCTGGAGAGCGGCCTGAGTGGAACGATCGGAATCGTTCCCGGCGCTACCGATCGATTCCATTGGCCGACGAACAGGTCGTTTCCCAGTTCCCCATGGTTTCGCAATTGTTGCACCAGCTCGGCCTGGAACTCCAATCAAATACACAGCCCGAATCAGACGTACCTCTCGATTGGACCGAGCACACACTCAATGTCTTTCATGTGGCAGAGGCCAAGGGCAGCCCCTTTGTGCCGGCCCAAGAGGAATTTGTCATTCCCTTCGGTATCGAATCGGTCCTGGGGTTCGGCGGAGTGTTTCCATCCAAAGAGTTCTTCACGGTCATCCTGTTCTCAAGGCAGAAGATCTCCCGCGAGACGGCGGAACGGTTCAAGCCGCTGGCAATGAGCGTCAAATTGGTCTTGTTGCCGTTCGATGGGAGCGGCTCAAGACGTTCGATCATTCGAGTGGAGAGTCAGTCTGGGCGGTGGCAGGCGCGAGCCGAGGCGCTCGAGCACCTACTTGTCGTGCACGAGCAGACCAACAGGTACCATGCGCTCGGACACGGGCAAGCCCAGGAGGAGCTGCGCAAACGGGCGGAGGAGGCGCTGCGGCTTGCGAAATTCTCAGTAGACCGGGCCGCTGATGCCGTGTACTGGATCGATCCGCAGGCCAAGATCCTGGATGTGAACGAGGCGGCCAGCCTTATGCTGGGCTATTCGAAAGAAGAGTTGTGCGCCATGACCGTTCACGATCTGAATCCCGACTTTCAGACGGACATGTGGCCAGGGTTTTGGGCAGAAACCCAGCGGCGCGGGACTATGGTGTTTGAGACGGCCCATCGGGCCAAGAGTGGCCGGATGATCCCCATCGAAGTGAGTGTCAATTATCTGTCATATGAAGGAAAGGAATACCACTGTGCGTTCGTGCGTGACATCACCGAACGCAAGCGGGCAGAGGAAGAACTACGGCGTTCTCAAGCGCTCATCACATCCATGGTGGAGAACTTGCCCAATATGATCTTCGTGAAGGATGCGAAGGATCTGAAATTTGTCCGCTTCAACAAAGCCGGGGAACATTTGCTGGGCCATTCCCGAGAGGTCTTGATCGGCAAGAGTGATTATGATTTTTTCCCGAAAGAGGAAGCGGACTTCTTCACGGTAATAGATCGACAGGTCTTGAAGACCGGCAGTCTGCTGGACATTCCGGAGGAACCGATCGAGACGAAACATCAGGGTCGGCGTATCCTCCATACCAAAAAGATCCCCATTTATGACGACACTGGCGAACCGCAATACCTATTGGGCATCTCCGAAGACATCACGGATCGGAGACGGGCGGAAGAGGCGTTGCGCCAGAGTGAGAAGCAGTATCGCAGCATTTTTGAGAACGCCGTCGAAGGGATCTTTCAGACAACCCTCGACGGCAAGTATGTCGCCGTCAATCCAGCCCTTGCGCGTATGTATGGGTACGACTCGCCGGAAGACATGATCGCCACGATCACGAACATCGCCAGTCAGCTGTACGTGGACCCCGGCCGTCGCGATGAGTTTATTCGCCTGATGCAAGAACAAGAGGAATTAACCGGCTTCGAGGCGCTCGTGTACCGAAAGGACGGCAGCTTTATTTGGATTTCAGAAAGTGTGCGGGCTGTGCGCGATCCGGTTGGGGTGCTGGTCGGATACGAGGGAACGGTGGAGCATATTACGGAGCGTAAACTGGCCGACCAGCGGCTGCGCGACACGCTCTCTCAGGTCCGCACGTTAAGTGGAAGAGTCGCCACGGTGCAGGAAGAAGAACGAACGCGCATTGCCCGCGAGCTGCATGATGAACTTGGTGTTGGGCTGACGTGCTTGAAGATCGACCTCTCGCGCTTGACGACGATTGTGGGGGATGGCGTGAGCGCCGACGCGCGTGCCAATCTGGACGACAAGGTCCGCTCGATGGCCGAACAGATCGATAGGACCATTGCCTCCGTGCAACGACTGGTTACGGAACTGCGGCCGGCCGTCTTGGACGACCTGGGATTAGTTGCGGCGATTGAGTGGCAATGTCAGGATTTTCAGAAGCGCACCGGTATTCCCTGCACCTGTGTGACCAGTGCGGGCGATATCGCGATGGATCCGGAGCAGGCCACGGCACTCTTCCGCATCTGTCAGGAAACCCTCACCAACACGGCGAGACATGCCCAGGCCACGGCGGTGACGATCAAGTTAGAATTGCGAAGCGACTCCCTGCAGCTGGTGGTGGCCGACAACGGTGTGGGGATTTCCGATGCAAAGGTCTCGGACCGCCGGTCGCTGGGGTTGCTCGGGATGAAGGAGCGAGTTGCTCTATTTGGAGGAGAAATCACAATCCAGGGTCATCCCGAAAAGGGCACGACCGTCACTGTATGTCTGCCACGGCGCCTGTCTTGAACCTGAGTCCATGCGAGGCATCCCATGTTAAACGTTCTGGTGGTTGATGATTTCCCACTCTTCCGGCGAGGAGTGCGGGATCTCGTGATCGAGGGATTTCAAGGGGCGAAAATCGGCGAGGCAGGTAATGCCTACGAGATGCTGCAGTTGCTGAGGCTGAAGACGTGGGACGTGGCCGTGATGGATATCAGCATGCCCGGCATGAACGGTCTGGATGCGCTCAAACAAGTGAAACAGGAGTTCCCCGATCTGCCGGTACTGATCCTCAGCATGCATCCGGAGGAGCAGTATGCGATCCGAATGTTCAAAGCAGGCGCCGATGGGTATCTCACCAAATCCAGTGCACCGGAGGAACTAGTCAAGGCGATAAAGAAGGTGCATGGGGGCGGGAAATACGTGACCCCTTCGCTCGGGGAAGCCCTCGCCTTTACCGTCAAGCCCGGCGCCGAGAAGCAGCTTCACGAATTGCTTTCGGATCGGGAATACGAAGTGCTGTGCCTCTTCGGCTCGGGGAAAACCGTCAGTGAGATCGCCGAGAAGGCGAACCTGAGCGTCACGACTATCAGCACCTATCGTGCACGGATTCTCGAAAAGATGTGCATGAAGACCAATGCGGAGCTGGTCCGGTACGCGATACAACAGGGACTTGTGGAATAAGAGTTTTGAGTGCTGAGTTATGAGTTCTGAATTACACGTTTTGGGTTTCGAGCTGGC
>DATHTZ010000498.1:0-5182 GCA_035462675.1 Nitrospiraceae bacterium
CCTGTAGGCTATGCCCTGAGGAGCTGAACCGTTTGGTCCATTTCCCCTCAGAAAGTCACAAAATAGAACGACGCAGGATGGCCAAAAACGGCTCACAGATTGGGTTTGGCTGGGTATGTGAGAAGAGATAGGCGACCCTGCTCACAACACCATGCCGGTTAATGCCAGATGAATAACGATACAGATGAATGAAGGAGATTAGGCAGACAAGGTGGGGCCGCTTGCCGGGCCGTCGCGAAATCGCTTCGCATGATCGAGGGCGAGACCGAGCGTCTCCCCGAGAAACGTGACATGTCCCATTTTGCGGCGGGGACGAATCACACGCTTGCCATAGAGATGGAGCACCGCACCAGGAATATCCAGCAGGGTTCGACAGCCTGCGCCCTTCATGAGGGGCGAGGCATCGTCCCCAATGAGATTCACCATGACGGCTGGGCTCAGCAGACGCACTTCACCAAGCGGCATCCCGCAAATGGCACGAACCTGTTGCTCAAACTGAGACACACTGCAGGCATCAAGCGTGTAATGGCCTGAGTTGTGAGGCCGCGGAGCAATCTCGTTAATGAGCAGTTCCCCGCTGGGCAGTTGAAACAATTCGAGACAAAATACTCCAACCCCTTCCAGCCGATCTACGACCTGACACGCAAGAGCGGCCGCTCGCTCGGCCACAGCTGACGAGCCTGGGGCCGGCACCGTGGTGGTTCGAAGTATCCCCTCTTCATGTGTATTCTCAGCCATGGGGTAGGTGCAACTCTCTCCATCAGTTCCACGGACCACCAGGATCGAGAGCTCCCGTTCAAACGGCACCAAGGACTCCACGATCCATCGCAAGCCAGGGCGAGCGGATTCCGATACTGCTCGTTCCATCTCCCGAACATCTGATTCTCGGAGAATTCTCCACTGTCCCTTGCCGTCATAACCGGCCGTTGCCTTCTTACAGAAAGCGGGATAGCCGACCCGTCGGACAGTGGCCGCCAATTGATCGGGAGCGGTGAGGCAGGCGAAGGAGGGAACGGGAAATCCGTTGGAGGCCAAGAACATTTTTTGTTCGAGGCGATCCTGAATCACGCTCAGAACGGCGCTCGACGGACGAACCGGCCTCCGCTGCTCCAACGCTTGACAGAGTTCCGCCGGAATATTTTCCCATTCATAGGTCACGACACTGGCCAAGTCGGCAAAGCGCGCAAGAATGTGTTGGTCGGTGAACGGTGCGGGAAAGCTGTGCGTGGCAACACGATGAGCCGGCGCGTCTGGATCTGGATCCCAAACGGCGACGTGATACCCGAGACGGCATGCCGCCATGGTAAACATGGCGCCCAATTGTCCGCCGCCCAGGACGCCCAGGACAGACCCCGGCTCAATGACGACTGCCTTCACGATCGACGACTCGGGTCTTTCGTTCCGGTCACCAGACCCTTCGCTTCAGGAGACTGGAGCACGCCGTCCGTCTGTGTCTGACGGAATAATTTCACGCGAGCGGCAATCTCTGGATATCGGCCCGCCAGGATTTGCGCCGCAAGCAAACCGGCATTCTCTGCCCCTCCGATAGCCACCGTGGCGACGGGAACTCCTCGCGGCATTTGTACGATGGAGAGGAGCGAATCAAGTCCGCGAAGATTCTCCGTCGGTATCGGGACCCCGATGACCGGCAGATGCGTCTTTGCGGCCAGCATCCCGGGAAGATGGGCCGCCCCGCCGGCACCGGCAATAATCACTTCGATCCCCCGGCCTGGAGCTTGTTCTGCGTAGGCGAACAAGCGATCCGGAGTTCGATGCGCGGAGACGACCATCAATTCGTGTGGAACCCCGAGATCCGCCAGAATCGCAGCGGCTTTTTCTAAGATCGGGAAATCGGATTTGCTTCCGCCCAACACCCCGACCAGGGGATACGGACGATCCGTCCCTCGCCGCCGTGATTGTGGCCCCCTACTAAGCCGAAACATATTGGCGCGGGTCCTTTTCCCACGGCTCTCCGACCCTTGTCTCTTAACCCGCATGATTTATGAATTTTCTGAGGCACACACGGATACGTGGCTGCGACGAACTGGCTTGAATCATGCCGGTTAACGGATCCTTCACCTTAGCGATTCTCTGACTGATGGTCAAGCTCGCCTTCTCCCCACCAGCGATCCGTGAGATGTGAATCGTTACACGTGAAAGGTTTTGAAGGAAACGCCCTCGGCAATCCTCTGTTTCACGTCTTACCTTTCACGGTTCTTGAGAGCGAAGCGAGCACGCCGCGGGTGGGCTAGCCTGCAGTTCGGCTTGGACGGTTTCGAGGAGGGTCTTCATCTCAAAGGGTTTTTGAAGCGTGCCGTGGGCGCCCAACATTTTGGCGACGTCGAGATAATTGAGAATACCGATCATGTCGCTGCCGCCGGTGATGACAATGATTTTCACGTCGGGGGATTCCCGTCGCAATTCGACAGTAGTCTCCAGTCCATCCTGATTGGGCATCAGAATGTCCATAATGACCAGGTCGGTTGGGGCCAGCCGATACTGCTGGAGAGCCTCCTTCCCATCACGCGCTTCCGTAACGTGATAGCCGGCCTGCTCTAATGTTTCGCAAACCAATCGGCGGATTTGGTCTTCGTCATCGACGACAAGAATGGATGACATCGTGCACCTCGGTTTCGGTGAATGACTCCGGACCTCGGTTCCTCATGCGCTGTGCCTTCCAGAGAAGATTTCAGAACTGTACCATCTCCCACGTGAGCGAGCAAACAATTCGTCATTGTCCGTGCCGATGGCATATCGACCGCGACGGGACGGTGTACAGAGGGGCGTTTGGCCCTGGCAGGATAGCCCCACGAGACGGGCGGGACTGGCGAGATGCGAAGGTCTGGGTTTTCGGAACGTCGAACCCCGAACTTCGGATCGCGCTGGCGCCCCATCAGGTCTGACTTTTGACGAAGAAGGCGGCGGCTTGAGCGCGTCGTGAAATATGCAGTTTTTGGAACATATTGGCGATATAGTTCTTGACCGTCTTATCGCTGAGTTGCATCCTGGCCGCAATTTCCTTGTTCGTCAAACCTTCTGCTATCAACGCCAAGACGCGCTCTTCCTGAGGGGCAAGGGATTGTTCGCGCACCGGGGGGGCTTGAGCCGACCCGGCCTTACTCCAACTCAAGGCCCGCTGGGTAAGGGCCGGATCGAGAATCGATTGACCGTCGGCGACGGCACGAATCGATCGAATCAGCAGACCGGAGTTGATATCCTTGAGGACATACCCATACGCGCCGGCCAACGCGGCCGCCAAGGCAGAATCATCATCTACATAGGAGGTGAGAAAGATGATGCGTGTCGTGGGATGTCCGGCGAGGATATCACGGGACGCGTCAATCCCTGAGCCATCTGGGAGTCGGACATCTATCAGGGCGATGTCCGGCTTGAGTCGCTTGACCGCCTGCACTGCGGCGGCTTTGGATCCTGCCTCGCCGACGACGGTAATGCCCTGGCGGTTGTGTAAAACGGTTCGCAGGCCGACACGGACCACTTGGTGATCGTCGACCAAAAGCAAGCGAATCGGCTTCCTAGCGAGAGACATCTGAGGCCTTTTTCGGCAAGTCGAGTACGACACGTGTTCCCTCATTCACCTTTGACAAGACGGTGAACCGTCCTCCGATCTTCTGTGCGCGGGCGGCCATATTGGCCAACCCATGCCCAACTTCCCTGGCGGCATCCAGATTGAATCCACGGCCGTTGTCGCGAATGCTCAGCCGGACACCCTGCTTCAGCATCTTGAGCGACATCCTAGCCTCTTGCGCACGACCGTGCCGGATACCATTACTCACCGCTTCTTGGATAACGCGGAGCAGGTGCAGGGACTGTTCAACCGTTACGGCTTTCGCGGCACGATCCTCAACCGCGAGGCGCACACGCGTGGGCTGGTTCTCCGTCAGTGATGCCAGCATGTGCTGTAGCGCCGTAGACAAGTCCTTCCCCTGGAGCAGGTCGGAGCCTAGCCCCGCGATGAAGTTCCGGATCTCGCGCATAACAAGGTTCAACTGGTTAATGGCCTGATCGAGTGGCGGGCCGGACGTCTTGCGATTCCTTGGAGACATCACCATTTTTGCCGTTTCGAGGCCAAGGCCCACGGCAAAGAGCGACTGTAAGATACCATCATGCAGGTCTTGGCTGATCCGCTCCCGTTCCTCGATCGCAGCGCGCAGGTCACGCTCTCGTTGGCGTAGAACGTCTTCCATGCGCTTGCGCTCAGTGATGTCATGGCCCAGATAGATCATGCAGAGAGTGGGCCCGAGTTGGATCGAGTGGACGGAGACCATGAGAGAGCGAATCTCTACGGACTTGGTCCGGAGCCGTCCTTCCCGATTGTGCAGACGGCCCTGTTCCCGAATTTCCCGGAGCACAGATTCGCGTTCCGATGAATCGGCCCACAGCCCCAATTCTAAGGTCGTACGGCCAATGACTTCCTCTCGCGTGTACCCGGTCAGCAAGATAAACCCTTCGTTCACATCAATAAACCGACCTTCCGCCACGGTATTGATCCCGACAGCCGAGGGAGTCCAGTTGAAGAGAGATTGAAAGTGTTGTTGCGACCGGGTCAGGTCCCCGATGAGCCGGTTTTGCTCTTGCTCCGCCTGCTTGTGCTCGGTGATGTCCTCGACACTGCAGACCATGAACAGTTCACCGTCTTTCTCGACTAACAAGCCGAACAGACGGACCGGCAGGAAATGGCCATCGGCACAGATATATTCCTTTTCGTATGGCCCGAATCGCCCCGTGCGACAGACTGTCTCTATAATCGATAGCGCTTGCTCGTCATATTTTTTCGAGGTCAGCTCCCAATAGGTTTTCCCAAGAATGTCGTGGCGGTCTCGACCCAGGATGTCGGCGTACCTTTCGTTGCAGTCCACGATGGTGCCATCCAGTTGGCAAAGCACAAGACCGATCGGCGAGTTCTCAAAGAGAATTCGATTGTACTGTTCGCTCTTCCTGAGCGCCTCTTCCATCCGCCTACGCTCGGTGATGTCTTCGCATGTCACCAACACGATGGTCTCTCCGGAAGAAGACTGGCCCACACAGACCGTTTCCCTCACCCAAAGTATGCTCCCGTCTTTCCGTACCTTCCGAAACTCCCAATGTCTCGTGGTCTCCGGTGTCGCAAGACACTCGAACAGTTTTGCTTTAACGGATTCCATATCCTGTTTGTGAAAGACAC
>DATHTZ010000499.1:0-2964 GCA_035462675.1 Nitrospiraceae bacterium
CGAGGCGATCTCCGGCAGCGCCACTGGACACCACCCCGACATTGGTACCTGTAAAGAGATTCCCAAAGGGGGACTGCAAATCCGGCGCATTGCCGTCTAGCACTCCAAGGCCGGGGCTGATCATGAGTACGAAGCTCTTACAGCACTTGATCGTTTGATTCAGACTAGCGAAATAGTAGGGATCGCCGGTCGCGCCGATGCCGCCAGAACTGTAGCCGGTGGACCACGATCCACTGTTGCTATAGCAAGGGCCTTGGCTCTTACGGAAGAGACACAAGCCTTCATAGAGCGTCTCAGCAATCGGCGAATTTGCTTCGATTTGCTCGTTCCGGATATTCGTGACATCGGAGGCGTTGAAGGCTTCATCATAGGAGAATTGTAGACTGCCGCCCTGACCGGTATCGGCATTCACAAACATCACACCCACATGCATGTTATCCGTTCTCATCTTTTGAAACAGACCAAGTGAACGCTCCCTCTTGTAGCAGGCAAGGTGCCCTGCAAAATTGGGATCGCTGTTATCGTTTGGATTACCCAACACGCATGTCGTTTGAGTTCCCGTTCCAGCCGGAGAGTTCGGCTCTGTGGTCAGGTCGACCTCCAGGGAATACTTATTACCACTGGCAGTGTCGAATGGACTCGCCGTCGCATCGTCGTTGACATATAATTGTCCGTCGCCTACACCGAAAATCCTCCCTTCCGTGGATAAGATGCTCCCGCCACCGGAGAGGTTCACGGTCGCCGTGGGCAAGGATGTCGGGGCGCGGCCAGTGAGGGTGGCCGCCGGCACAAATTTCACATACCGCCAGCAACTATTACTGTTGTTACTGCAAGAGGCGGTGCTTCCGTTTTCACCCGTCTTGGGCTCTCCATTGAGATTGTTGGCTGTGCCGTCCGCATTCGCTTGCGCTGGAATCGGCTTCCCTCCGATGACAACTTGATAAATCATCTCCTTTTTGCGTTGCGTCAGCCAGTTCATGAAATTGCCATCCCAATAGGTGGCAGTGCAGGCGGTGGTGAGGGTGGCCTTCACCGATCCATAATTAAAGCTATTAGAATCAGTCGTATAACAACGTAAGGGGTCGAACATGCCGTAATACGACTTGCTCGAAACGAAGGTGTCTGCCGGCGAGACTTGATTCGACGTATTGATCGCGACACCACTGTTGTTTACAGCCACCAAGTCGCCGCCCGTTTGGCTATCAACCGTGATGTTGGCGGCGTACGTCCCCGATGTAGCGCTTCCTGCTTTGAAGGAGATCGGATACTGGTGATTGGAGCCACTGTAGGCCGCTTGCAGGGTGAAATTACCCATGTCGACGAGGAACAGAATGTTCGGCGGCACCGACTGATTGAGGAAGATGGGCATATTTGTATAGTCAGCCATGTTTTGGGCCAGAGCCGTACCTGTCCCTGCCATCAGGGACATACTGGTCATAGCAAGGGCTAATGCGTTAAGCCCATTGCCCTTTATCCCGTTCCTGCTCATGATGCCCTCCTTGTGATGCTCGGATGGCTCACTCGTGTACCAGACTGATTGCACATCATGATGGCCATGCTGATTGACTCGCTCTCGTTTGGATTAGGGCTGCTTCTGACACCCGTCACCCGTGAGCGCACAGGCGTACACAGCCGTCACGCGACTTTCAGTTCCGGTCGCTGTATTGGAGGCCACGCAATCGATTTTAAAATAGACGTTAACTCCATTGGACCCCGCGCCGACTCCCGCGCCATCATAGGCGGCAAACTGCTGCTGTCCAGATCCTGCACTCATCTTGACGTACATCCGATCGACGTCGCAGGCTACTGCATACCCCCCTACCGACATCGAGATGTTCGGCGCAGCTCCGCTTCCGGTCGGCACGTCGCTGAGATTTTCAGGGCTTCCGATGATCTCGTCCTGAAACACGGTCTGATTGTTGACCGGTACTGGCCCGGCCGGCGAGGCGTTACTCAGTAGCGCTGCCGGGATCTGATTTCCATTCTCGGGCAACAACACCTGAAGCAGCACATTCGCACTGGTGCCGATTCCGGACTCCGCTGCCTGTGCCGCACTTTCCGTGGTGCGCTGCAGTCCGGCCATGCTGTTCTCAAGAACGCTGACTGTGATCGCAGCTATGCCGAGTACCGTCATCATGAGCATCACCATGAGGACGGTGAGCATCGCGACCCCTTCTTCTCCGCGAACGCTGGAAAATAACCTCGTTTGATCGCTATGCACAGTCGCAGTCCTCATCAGAATCCCACATTGCGAGTGTCAATGGTTTTCGTGAGCAAACGGCGGCGATGGCTACCATCCGCAGGCAATGAACGATCGGCAGATACAACTAACGCGCTCGATCCTTGCCGCGCCGGTCCTGTCTCACCGAACCCCAGATCAGCCTTCGGCTGCTGCGCGACCAGCGACACTTGAACTAACTTGATTTTGTCCGGTGTCTTTGGGGGAGTGGTCCATGCGTTATTGCTCACAAAATCTGCCTGGTCGAAGCCGGAGGTTCCTCCCTGATTATCGATCACGCGATCGGGGGTCCCTCCATTGATTGCCGCCACACAACCATCACAGGCATAGGCCAGCTGCAGTTCTTCGATTCCTTCGACAATCGGCGCTTCTGCATTAGGCCCTGTCGTAATCCCTGCCACACCTCGAGTGAGACAGGGTTCACTACTTCCGCAAATCGTCGTACTGGTCATGACTTGATATCGAATGCACTGCAACAAATAGACAGGGGCTTCAGTCGGGAACCAGAGCGAGGGTGGAATTGTGATGCTGATGGTGTTGGAACCGGCGCTGAAACTATTGACCAATGCAGTATGCCCTCCATTCACCGAAATGTACGAGCCGTTCGCCAGGCCTGCACTGACCATATCCGCCACCGCCCCAGTCTGCAACGTAATCTGTGCCGCCCCGCTTGGTGTCGTCGCATTTTGCAATGTCCATCGAGTAGCCCCCGTCGTTTTCCCTGC
>DATHTZ010000500.1:0-19787 GCA_035462675.1 Nitrospiraceae bacterium
GCTCGAAGCCGAGCGGGTGGTGTTGCAGAACCCCCGGCACACGGTCGTTCGGATCGTGCTGACGTCTGGGACTTCGCGGAATGGCGACCGGAGTTTTGTGGAAGACATGTGCCTGGCCGCCAAGGCCGGCAAAGACGTGCCGCTCTATGCCGATGAGTTTCGCTGCCCACTTCCTGCCGCAGTCATTGCCCGAGCCATCTGGGAACTTGTCGATCGCAAGCAGCCAGGTCTCTACCACCTGGGTGGGAGCGAGCGGCTTTCGCGCTGGGAAATTGGTGAGGCCTTGCTGCCTTGGTATCCGGAGTTGAAAGGCCGGCTGATCAAAGGCTCCGCACGAAACCACGTCGGGAGTCCCCGGCCCGCCGACCTCTCGCTCCGCTGCGATAAGATCCAGCGGCTTCTGTCGTTTCGCATTCCGGGGATTCGTGAATGGCTCGCCGGACGTTCACGCCGAGGCGCAGACTTGTGGGATTATCTCGACGGTAGTCTGTGAAGCGTGAAAGCCAGGGACGGGGCATCGTTCATAACGAACCATGCGGCTTAGGCAGCCACCGCATAAGGGCAGCAAAAAGATCGTCTCGGTTGATCGGCTTCGCAAGGCAATCGTCCATCCCAAAGTCCAGACACCTCCGACAATCCTCCGGCAACACATTTGCGGTGATCGCGATGATCGGGATCCGTCGGCCCGGCGACTCGGAGGACCGAATACGACGTGCCGTCTCGAATCCATTCATATCCGGCATGAGACAGTCGAGAAAGAGAAGATCATAGTGTTTTTGTGCGAGAGCCACGAGGACTTCCGAACCACCTGCCACCACATCGACCTGATAACCCCGCCGTTCGAGCAACCGGACAACGAGCCTCTGGTGGGCCTCGCTGTCACCCGCCAGGAGGATACGCTCAGCTTGCCGGGCTCGCGCCTCCGCAAGCGTATGACGCGTGACGAGTCCAGTCTGGCGGGGAATGCTGTGGGGTACTGTTCCATCGCCGGTCCTTGTGTCAACGGAGAGGCCGCCGAAACCACTTGCCCCTGGAGACTGAGCGAGCACGACGCGGAGGCATTCGTACAGCTGGGTATAACGGAGCGGCTTAGTCAGGTACCCGGCGGCGCCTGCCTCCGTGGCGAGCGTCGCTTCGCCTCGTTGCCCATACGAAGTCAGCATGATGACCGGAGTGGCGGCGATCAATGGATCCCGCTTGATCATACGCGCGAGTTCGATCCCGTTGGGCGGCGGCATGCCGATATCGACAAGCGCCAGGTCGAACGGATGCTTCTGCTGTGCGGCCTGCCGCAGCAGGGCCAAGGCACCAGGGCCGTCCGCGGCACTGCGGGGCTGCATCGACCATGATGTCGTGTACTGTTCGAGAACTGTCCGTCCTGCCGGGTCGTTATCCACGATGCAGACTTTGCGGTTGCGGAGTTCTGCAACAGGAAGCTGGACCGTCGACTGTGGTGATGGCTGTGCAGCCATCGGCACGGTGAACCAGAACCGCGCTCCCTGGCCTATCGCACTCTCGATGCCGATCGTCCCGTTCATGAGCATCACCAGCCGCTTCGCAATCGAGAGACCGAGGCCGGTTCCGCCGAACCGTCTCGTGGTCGAGCCATCGGCCTGTGAGAAGGCGTCGAAGATCGTGCCGTGCTTCTCCAGTGGAATTCCGATGCCGGTGTCGGTCACTTCGAAGAGCAGTGTCACGCTGTCTCCATGGTCTTCGGTTGCTCTGACCTGGAGCACCACGCGTCCTTGCTCCGTAAACTTTACGGCATTTCCGACAAGGTTCATCAGGGTCTGGCGAAGGCGACCCGGGTCCCCTCGCACGGCGGTGGGCGTGGAGGCGTGAACTAACGACACGAGTTCCAGCCCTTTCCGTTGGGCCTGCTCCGCAAGCAGTTCCGTGACGGACTCGACGGCGGCGCGCAAATCGAAATCAATCACCTCGAGATCAATTTTACCGGCCTCCATCTTTGAGAAATCGAGAATGTCGTTGATGAGCATGAGGAGATGATCCCCTGATCTCCAAACGGTTTCGGCATACTCGCGCTGTTCGGGATTCAAATCTGTATCGAGAAGGAGGCCTGTCATGCCGATCACCGCGTTCATCGGGGTGCGGATCTCATGGCTCATGGTCGCCAGGAACTCCGACTTGGCATGGGTCGCCGCCATCGCCTGATCGCGCGCCTCCCTGAGGTCTGCCGTGCGCTCGGCGACCATCCGTTCAAGATCGTTCATTTTCAGTCGCGCCTGCTGCGCGAGGTTCCACTTCCTGGTCAGGGAAGAGGCCAGTTGATGTACTTCGATCGCGTCGAAAGGCTTGCGGAGAATGAGAAACCTGTCCCGCTGCGCCAAAGTTACGACGACATCCTCCCACGCATGATCGGAAAAAGCCGTGCAGATCACAATCTCCATATCTGGATCCACCTGCCACAAGCGAGTGACGGTCTCAACCCCGTCCCACCCCGGCGGCATGCGCATATCGACAAAGGCCAACGCGTAAGGCGTCCGTGAACCGACTGCCTGTTCAACCAAGCGGAAGCCCGCTTCTCCCTGTTCGGCGAAATCCACCGCAAAGGATTCGACGTGAACAGACATTGGCGCCTCACCGAAAAGCGACGCCCTCGCCTGATCGAGTACACTGGAGGCGTTGGTCGGCACCAGGACTTTTCGGAAATCCTCAAGGATCTCGATATTGTCGTCAATAACCAGAATTCGTCGATTATCGGAAGCAACGAGGCGTATGTCACAATCAGTGGGTGAGGCAGGTTCGGAGCAGCCAGCCCGCTTGTTCATGTTCTTGGTCTACAGAACATCTCAATACGTCAGCATACTTGAATCGCCATAGTTTGCCAGACATAGTCCTCTTCTCAACGTGTGCGGTCTTCCATCGTTTTTCGGTGCGAACGTCAAGGATCCAACGCTGCCTGATTGCAACTGCTACGAGCCGCAATTCCCCCCGACCCGCTAGGGTCGAAGGTGTTCGCCCGCATCATTCACAAAGACTTCTCCCGCGACCACCTGCCTGTGCCGTCAGCACGCAGACAGGCCGACACGCCGCTACGACAAGATCCAGAGTCTCCTGTCGTTTCACATTCCGGGGTTTCGCGAATGGCCCGCCGGATGTTCACGCCGAGGTGCGGACTTGTAGGATTACCAAGACGGAAGTCCGTGAGCCGTGAAGTGCAGGGACCGGCACTTCAGAGGACGGAATGATCGGATTCGAACCTCTCTCGCTGGTTGTCGCTACCTATCTCGTAATGGTCAATGTATTGGTGGGCTCCTGTCG
The DNA here is from genome assembly GCA_035462675.1 of Nitrospiraceae bacterium. Classification (GTDB taxonomy): domain Bacteria; phylum Nitrospirota; class Nitrospiria; order Nitrospirales; family Nitrospiraceae; genus Palsa-1315. The sequence goes on from DATHTZ010000500.1 coordinate 3,283, forward strand.
TTATGGGGGCAACCGCGTCTGGATGCTGTCTGACTTAGATCGAATCGGTAGGGGCGGATGGTCGCTGCTGAAAGTCACGTGAACGCTCTGGACGGAGTGGTAGGCCCTCGCGAGCCGTGGAGGGAATTATCGAGCCTACCAACGGACGACGAACGCATGCTTTTCGTGGTTTCATCGAGGCTCTCGGTGAATGCAAAACACGTGCGTTACAGGGATCCTGTCCCTGGCAACTCACATGACAAATAATCTCATACTTGGTCCAGAAACCGCTTCAGCCTAGCCTGCGAAGCTGGGCTTATCGTTTGGATCTCCCACCCGGCATCGCGTCCAGAAGACCAGCGAACGATGGCGAAATCGATCAAGAGGTACTTGGACTCTCCCTCATCGGGTGGCAATTCGATATACACCGGCATCACCATTCCCGGTGTGATGGGGTGGTCTCCCGTGGCTCGCCAGCCGGATATCGACAGATCCCAGAGATGCCCTTTCCCGTGGAAGCCCTGGCCATGATACAGAAAAGGATGACGGGTCGAAATGCGCTGCCCCGCTCGAACGGCATAGTTCTTAGCCATCGTACCCTCCCGGTCTTTGTATCTCTTAGTACGGCGTCTCCTTCAAATATAGCAGGGTTGTGCTTATGCGCTACAGCTAGTAGTAAGGAAGAGGGACGGGTGTTCTTAAGAGGAAACCCCTGAACGCTGTTTGATCGGAAGAAGTGAGTGCGGTGGAGCCTAAGGATAGCCAGGCAGGGCAAGGGACTGGTTTCAATTGAGTGCGGCAAGACGCGCGCGCGCAGTGTCCGCCTGCGTGCTGGATGGATAGAGACGGACGAGCTCTTCGTACAGTTGCTTCGCATGCACGACGTTGTGCTGCCGCTCTTCAAACTCGGCGGTCTCGAGCAATTCATTGGGCTTGTCCCCGCTGCAAGCAGCGATGACAATACAGAACACAACGGCCTCTATATAGATCCATTGTCTCATCGTTTTCCCGATCACTCTCACCCTGTCTGCCATCGGCGTTGGTCTCGCCGAGTTAAAAACCATCCCGTGAAGGCCTTTTATTCTACGCTACAATACATGACCGAGAGAGCCAAAGCACATGCGAAACGTATCAGACAAAGAATGACTCACGCTGCGGCGCAGATAGATCGATGCCATAACGGGGCGCCGCGATAGCTTCGCTTCGACAATGCGGGCAGCGGCTTGGGCTCGTCAGACGGCTGCGGTCATGAAAGACAAAGTCACAGTCCTGACAGCGTGCCGGGTCCAGAATGAATCGCCTTGTCTTGTCGCGGGCCACAGTCTTCACGACATGGGTCAGATGCGCCTCGACCTGCCTCTCGGGAATGCCTAACATCTGTGCCAACTGGTAAGACGAGAGCCTGGTGCCCGTGATCAAGCCGATGATCCGTTGACGAGGCGTCCGTTCGGGAGGCAACATGACGCGACATCGTAGGGAATCGCGTGAGGAAAACCAAGGTTAATGTCGCCTGTATTATACAAGGTGAGTTGAACGACGCCGGCGCCTCTGGCAGGATACCAACACCATGCCCGGTCAATCGAATCCTTATCAGGACGAACTTGCCGAACTCGCATTGAAACGCGTGATGGCCTCCGGGGCTGAGTACGGCGATATCCGCCTCCTCGACAGCACGACCCAGACTATTCGCGGCGAAGACCGCCGCATTGCGTCCGTTCGAGAAGCGCAGGACAAAGGGTTTGGGATCCGCGTCCTCTATCACGGCGCTTGGGGCTTTGCGGCCAGTTCGGTATGTTCGCTGGAAGAAGTCCCGCGTGCGGCTGAATTAGCGATCGAGATCGCCAAAGGCTCCGCATCCGTTGCGAGCGAAAAGGTGAAACTCGCCGATGAGCCGGTCCATCGAGATCGGGTCGTCACGGCGCGGCAGATCGATCCGTTTGCCGTCGCGCTCAACAACAAAACGACATTGCTCCTGGAGACGATGGAGTCTCTCCATCGTCAGCCGGGTATTGCGCGAAGCAGCGCAGGCCTGTGGGCTCGTCGGGACCGCAAGCTTTTTGTGTCGACCGAAGGGTCGCGTCTGGAATTCGACCTCCTTGCCGTGAACGGGGACTTCGATGCCACGGCAGTTCATGATGGGCGGTTCGCCTCGCGGAGCTTCACGACGCCGCATCTTCGGATGGGCTATGAGTTGATCGAGGGCACAAATTTCCTGGCCGAGGCGCCGCGGATCGCGTCACAGGCCGTCGAGAAAGTGACGGCGCCCACCACCGAGCCGGGTCTCTACGATCTTGTCCTCGACCCGGAACATCTGTCGCTCACGATGCATGAGTCCTGCGGCCATCCAAGCGAGCTCGACCGCGCGCTGGGGTACGAAGCCAACTATGCCGGCACCAGTTTTCTCACGACCGAAAAACGAGGAACCTTTCGATACGGCTCTCCGCACGTCAATCTCGTGGCCGACAACTGCGAACCGGAGACCCTCGCTGCAACTGGCTACGACGACGATGGCGTGGCCTGCCAGCAATGGGACATTGTGCGCGAAGGCATCTTCGTTGGCTATTGCACGAACCGCGAGGTCGCGCCGAAAATCGGCGAGACGCGCTCGCGCGGCTCCAATCGAGCGGACAGCTGGGGGAGCGTCCCGATCGTCCGCATCGCGAATATCGGCCTTGAGCCGGGCGCCGCCACCCTCGATGAGCTGCTCGCCGATGTGAAACGTGGCATCTACATCGAAGGCCACGGGTCCTACAGCATCGATCAACGACGGTATAACTTCCAGTTCGGCGGAGACGCATTTTGGCTGATCGAGAACGGCAAGCGCACCCACATGGTCCGTGATGTCGTCTACCATGGGATCACGCCGGAGTTCTGGGGCAACTGCGACGGGGTCGCGGATCGGTCGCACCGCCGGCGGTATGGGTTCATCACGTGTGGCAAGGGACAGCCGGGCCAGTCCGGCTGGATGACCCACGCGGCGTCCCACGCGCGCTTCCGCCACGTCGCCGTCATCGGAGGGCAGGCCGGACTATGAGTACGACCGGCCACAAGACCTGGCCAAAGCTGACGAGCCGGGAGGAGTTGCGGTTTCTCGCGGACCTAGTCCTGAAACATTCGACCGGCGACTCCATGCTGATGTCGTTGCACGATGAGCAGAGCGGGACGACACGGTTTGCGAACAATCAAATCGTCCAGAACGTCGATACAAGGCGCGGGTCTTTGAGAGTGACGGTGGCGTTCGGGCGACGTCACGGCACCGCCAGCACGACGGACTTTACCGCAGGGGCGGTGCAAGAGACGGTGGCCAAAGCCACGCAGATCGCGCACCTGTCGCCGGACGACCCGGAATATCTCCCGCCGGTGGAGCCACAGCAATATCTGACGACTCCTACAACGCGACCAGAAACTGCCGTGGCAGGGCCGGCCCGTCGGCTCGAATACACGAACGAGGCGATTGGGCAATGCCGGATGGAAAATCTTGGCGCAGCCGGTATTGTGTCCTCGTCAATGGCGACGCTTGGAGTGGCTGCGAGCACGGGACTCTTTGCCCATGAAGAACGGACCGATGCACGGTTCAGCCTTACGGTCCAGGCCGGCGAGGCTACAGGCTGGAGTGCCGCAGCCCATCGGTCCATCGATCATCTCAGGGTCCAGGAGCGGACACTCACCGCTATCGATAAGGCGAAACGTGGCCTGGAGGTGCGCGAGCTGCAGCCGGGGCGCTATACCGTGATTCTTGAGCCGGCTGCCGTCGCAGGGTTGTGGTCCTCGCTGCTCCGGGCGCTCGATGCGAAATCCTACGAGAAACACACGAGTGCATTCTCAGGAAAATTGGGCCAGTCGATCGTCGACAAGCGATTGACACTCCGCAATCTGCCGGTGCACGAGGATCTCTTGGGCATTGGATTCACGACAGATGGATTACCGACCGTGGCATCCGACTGGATTGCAGACGGCGTGCTCACACAGCTTGCGTACGATCGATTTACAGCGAAGAGGCGAGGGATCGACAAAATCTCCACGCTCGATGCCCCTTGCCTTTCAGGAAGAGGATCGTCCTTACCGACGCTACAGGAAATAATCAAGAGCACGGAGCGCGCAATCCTCGTGACGAACTTCTGGTACATTCGGACGGTCAATCCGACCGACCTCACCCTAACCGGCATGACGAGAGACGGCACGTTTCTCGTCGAGAATGGAGCGATCGTATCGGCGGTGAAGAACCTTCGGTTTCATGAGAGCCCTCTGCGAGTCTTCAACCGGGTCGCGGCCTTCACCAAGCCGGCTGAAGCGATCACATCTGAAACCGGCAAGCTTCTCGTACCGTCAATGACGCTCTGCGACTTCAACTTTTCCAGCATCACCCGATTCTGAGGCTCGTGGCATTAAGCGGACGATTCACCATCAATGAGTTGACTCGGCGGGTGAGCCAGGATACACAAGAGCGGGGGGCAATATCGATGTGTATGGCAAGGTGACGCCTCATGGCAGTGCTGGGTGCCGGCTGCAACATCGCAGGAACTTCGAAATAAGAGGATCTTGACAGAGACCGCGCAGTCCTTATTCGGAATATTGAGCAGGGCGAAGGATCGCAGTAGACCTAGCAGGATGCTGAAAAAGTCCGCCAGCGGCGTTCTCGCATCGCTCAGAGGCTCAACGTACTGAAGCGTACGCCTCGCCTCTTCACTCGCTGCGGTCTCACCTGCCCAACCCCGCCGCGTCTTGGCGGGCCGGGGTTGGGCAGGTGAGAAGTCTGGCCTTTTTGAGCATCCTGTGCGGAACAACGTGCTATCGCGGGACTTACAGGAGGATGGATGTTCCTTACGCTCTTGGTTGTAGGATTGTCGTGTTGGCTCATGATGTTCCCATCGGCAGAAGCTGCGCCCACCGACCAGGCCGACGTTCCGCCGCTCTTCGACAATCTAGGTTCCCTTCACCATCCCATCACCACCACATCGGAAAAGGCCCAACGGTATTTCGATCAGGGACTCCGACTCATCTATGCTTTCAACCACGAAGAAGCGATCCGGTCGTTTGAGGGTGCGACCCAACAAGATCCGCAGGCGGCTATGCCCTATTGGGGAATTGCGCTGGCACTCGGCCCGAACATCAATAGTGCGATGGAAAAGAAACACGAACGTCGCGCCGTCGAGATGGTCCAGAAGGCTCGGCAACTGGCAGACCACACGACGCGTGGGGAGAAGGCCTACGTGGAAGCGTTGATCACACGGTACATGGACAGAAAGGGGATCAAGCGCAAAGGACTCGATGAGGCCTATGCGAAGGCGATGCGATCGGTGGTGCAGCAATTCCCCGAGGACGATGATGCAGCCACGTTGTTTGCGGAATCACTGATGGATCTGCGGCCCTGGGACTTTTGGAAACCGGATGGGCGACCGCTGCCGGGCACAGATGAGATCGTCACCACACTCGAGACCGTGCTCGCGCGGAACCCCGATCACCCGGGAGCCTGCCACTACTACCTGCACGTGGTCGAGGCCTCATTGGAACCTGAACGAGCCTTGCCTTGTGCGGAGCGGCTGCCGAGTCTCATGCCGGGCGCAGGCCATCTCGTCCATATGCCCGCCCACATTTACATGCGAGTCGGAAGGTACCACGAAGCGGTGGAACGGAATCAACAAGCAGCCCACGTCGATGAGCGGTACCTGGCCAGTCAACATCCAACCGGCGAGTATGCCGATGGCTATTACACGCACAATCTTCATTTTCTCTGGGCGTCTCTGGCAATGGAGGGGCGTAATGTCGACGCCATGAAAGCGGCTCGCGACTTGACGGCGACCATCACAGAGGAAGAAGCCCGTAAAGATCACGGGAAGGAGCTCTATCTCTCAACGCCGATCTTCTCGATGATTCGGTTTGGCCGGTGGGAGGAGTTGCTCAAGGAGCCAGCACCACCCAAAGGGTTGCGCTTGATGGAAGGAATCTGGAGGCTGGGACGAGGGCTCGGCCTTGTTGCGACTGGCCGGCTTCCCGGGGCTGAGGGGGAACACGTCGTCCTGGCCGGTCTCACAAAGCAGATCCGAAGGGATCGCACGACGGAAGAAAAGACCGAACGAACGCTTCTCAAGATTGCTGAGCGTATCCTGTCAGGAGAGATTGCTGCTCGCCGCCAGCGCTACGATGACGCGATTCGGTTGTTCGAAGACGCGATCAAAATAGAAGAGGCGCTTCCATATTCCGAGCCGCCGCTCTGGCCGTTGTCCGTGCGGCATCATTTGGGAGCGGCACTCTTGATGGCCAGTCGCTCGTCCGAAGCGGAAACGGTCTATCGTGCGGATCTTCTGCGATATCCGGACAACGGGTGGGCGCTGATCGGATTAATCCAGAGCCTCCGAGCCCAACAGAAAGATGGCCAGGCGGCTGAGGTCGAAGATCGGCTCAAGAAGGCCTGGGCTCATGCCGACTTCATTCCTGCTGCATCTCGAATGTAAGGGGGTAACCCGCTGATTCATGAAGCTTCTGCTGCAAGGGCGGATACTCAGCTTCAGTCTGCTACGCGTCTACACGCTTTCGCGACGAACCGCATGAATCATGCGGGCTAGGAGGCTGTCCTACATGGCCTTCGTCACGAGGCAAAGGAGGTGCGGCCAGATGCGAGGCCATAGGCCCGGAAAAACCGGAGGCGTATTCGCGGGGATACATTGAGGACTTTTCCTGGCCGAGCACGACACAGAGGGTCGCGGATCGTTCGCCGCAGTAGAACGGTCAAAGGCGGACAGGCTCTTAGGGAGAGGATACGCCGGAGGGCTGGCGTTTTTCGAGGAGGATGCCTGAGTTATCGAAGGGCAGGCAACCGTCTTTAAGATGAAGCCGGCCCAGTGATGTCGTACGAGAGGTCTTGCGCCTGAGAGAAGCTCAGGAGTTGGCGTACCACATCGAAGGTTGAGGTGCTTGTCTGAACTGGGACGACGGCCTCGCTGAGTCGGGGTATTGTGATGCCTGTGTTGCCCAATCCTGGAGCCAGCCGTTTTCCGTTGAGATTCAGTGTACAGTCGATGTCCGTGACGAGCAGATCGAAATCGCTCGGGTTGCGGATACGGAGGTCCACTTGCAATCGTTGTTCGAACGCGGTTCCCTCCAAGGGCGTGATATTCGTGACGAGTACTCCGGTGGTTCACCTTTCATCAGCCAGGGGCGCACCCGACCATGGCGACAAGGAGAACACTCGCGAGGGAATGGGCAATCGTCCGCATGGGTTACGATCGTATGGGAACATCCGAATCGATGCCATGCCCGTAGGGAAGTTGTAAGGCTTTACTACGCCATTCGACTGAGTGAGTAAGGAGGGCCGTTTCATGAAAAGACAAGCCGCTCTATCCGTTCTTTCCGTGTCCATTCTCCTCATCGGAGTCTGGAGCTTCCAGGCAACCAGCCAGGCTGCAGCGAATGCGACTCCGGGCAAGGCCTACTTCGCGGGAGGCTGTTTCTGGTGCATGGAGGAAGTCTTCGAGAACGTTGAGGGGGTGCTGTCTGCGACTTCGGGATATATGGGAGGGACGGTCGCCAGTCCGAGCTATGAAGAGGTATCCGCTGGGCGAACGGGGCATGCAGAATCGGTCGAAGTGGTTTATGACCCGACCAAAGTGAGCTACCAGAAGCTGCTGGATGCCTTTTGGCGCAATGTTGATCCGATCACACCGAATGCACAGTTCTGCGACCACGGCAATCAGTATCGCTCCGCCATTTTCTTTTAGACCGACGAAGAGAAGCGTACGTCGGACACCTCCAAACAGGCGATCGAGCAATCGAGGCGATTCAAAGAGCCCATCGTCACACAAATTGTGATGGCCTCGCAGTTCTATCCCGCCGAGGAGTATCACCAAGATTTCTACAAAAAGAATCCCGTCCGCTACAAATTCTACAAATATAATTGCGGCCGCGCCCAACGGTTGGAAGAGTTATGGGGAAAACCTTAACCCGCATGACTCATGAGCGCTTCTGCTGTAAGCGCCGATCCGCTGCTACGACAGGCCTTCGGCCAGCGGGCTCGCGACGCGGCTCAGCGATTTCGCGACGAACCGTCATGAATAATGCGGGTTAACGTAAGCCAAGCATCTTATTTCTATTGCCCTGACCTCTCGCAAGAACCCCGCGACAAGCCCCCGCCCTCAGTATATATTTCTGACCCTAGGAGCCTGTCCGACAGTGACCGTTCTACTGCGGCGAACGATCCGCGACCCTCTGCGTCGTGCTCGGCCAGGAAAAGTCCTCAACGTATCCACGCGAATACGCCTCCGGTTTTTCCGGGCCTGTGGCCTCGCATCTGGCCGCACCTCCTTCGCCTCGTGACGAAGGCCATATCGGACAGGCTCCTAGCTAGCTATGCCATTGCCTTTTCCTAGTGAGGTGCGGTCCGTGAAACGTCTGATCCGACAATCGACCAGAAAGCCAGTGATCGGTGTCATGGGTCCAGCCAAAGCCGGTGCCCGAGAGTTGGCCGATGCCAAAACCTTGGGAGAACTCATCGCACGTCAAGGATGGGTGGTGTTGACGGGAGGGCGCGCGAGCGGCGTGATGGACGCGGCCAGTGAGGGAGCGAAGTCGGTACCCGGCAGCTTGACGATCGGGATTCTTCCGGATGGCAAAACGCGAGTGTCTCGATATGTGGACGTGGCGATCGTCACGGACCTGGGCCAAGCGCGCAACAACGTGAACGTCATGTCCAGCGACGTCATCGTGGCCTGTGGGCTCGGCGGTACTGGGACGGTCTCAGAAGTTGCGCTGGCACTGAAGGCAAAGAAGACCGTGATTCTGTTGGGGGCCGACAAGGCCGTGGCGGGCCTGTTCAAAAACCTCGCGCCGCATCTCGTCCATGCCGCTGCCTCTCCCGAAGAGGCAGTGAAGCTGATCGGCGATCTGCTCTAGCAGGGTGCTGAAACAGGCCATCAGCTTCGTTCTCGCATCGTTCAGATACTCAACGTACCCCAGAGGGTACGCCTCCGGTCCTCACTCGTTGCGGCCTTGCTGGAGGCCTGTTTGAGCACCCTGAAGGAGCTTCTGTTATCGCACACGTGCGGAGCATTGAAGCTCTCGGATGCCAACATAATCTTTTCGTAGCCCGCTAGCATCCCGAGCAATTGTTCTTGATTCTCCCTTTGAAACCTTCCGAGAAGTCTTCGCCTCTGAAGAACTGTGCCACTTCGTGGGGGAGCCAACAGTTCCCAAACGTCCACTCTGTGCAGATCACGCCACATTGTGTCATGTGGCATGGCCGTCGTTTCCCCTATCCTATCCGCACGTTAGTGGAGCCCCATCTCGGCACGGATCTTGAGCCCTTTCGGGCCTCTATGAAGGTTGTCTTGTGTATAGAGATGTAATCACACACCATGGCCACCAACACCGCGAGGAGCGGATCGCTCTGTTCACGCCTGCTGCGCACCTCTTGTGCGTTCGTTGTGCCGTGCCTGCTGATCGTCACTGCCGTCCCTACGTCGATGAGGCCCGACTACGACGGCGCCTACCCTCGGTATTCTCAGCAGGAAATCCATCAGGCCATCGCGTGGTACGCCAAAAAATATCGCCTCGACCCCGCCCTGCTGCGCGCTGTCATCAAGACTGAGTCAGATTTTCGCCAGCATGCCGTGTCTCCCAAAGGCGCAGTCGGCTTGATGCAGCTGACGCCGGCTACTGCTGCCAGATTGCGTGTGAACGACGCCTACGATTCTATCCAAAATATCCGCGGAGGCGCCAAGCAGCTGCGACATCTACTGAACCTCTACCAAGACGATCTTCCCTTGGCCCTGGCGGCCTATAACGCCGGGGTCCATCGAGTCAAAGATCACAAAGTTCCGCGCATTCGAGAAACCCGTGCCTGCGTGAGGAAAGTACTACAGTACTATGCGATGTTTCACTCTCACCCGCAACCGCCACACAAGAAGGAAAAGAAATGAAAGAGAGACACTAAGCAGATTGAGTTTCTATCTCACGCATACATGATACGCCACCAGTTACCCCTGACTGTTCCTCACCAGTTCTTTTGCATCACCGGTGCCTCGGAATACAAGTGATCTCTTGGCAGATGTTCCTGGCAACGAATGGGTCGAATGAGTGGGAAAAATAATTTTCTCAGCCTATGGCTAGAGCTTGGTCTTCATAATGATGGCTCGAACTCGCTCTCGTTGCGCCGGCCTGATCCCCGTAAACTCGAGACCGAAGCCCTCGCCTTTGACCCACCGAACCAAGGCTTCGTCGATGCGCAGAGGCCATTGCTGGTCGTGGAGGAATAGGGATAGGCGAAACACCATGCCGACCTGCACCTGGGTAAGGGATGTTGCCTGACAGCCGTTCGTGGAGAGATCCAGGACCGTCGCCTCGCCCTCGAAATCTTCCTCTCCAAAAAAGAATAGACGGCAACTCAGGCTGAGACGGCGACCTCGACGTTCCGCCATCTCGGCCTTGTGGTCAGAGCTTATGGGTCTGGTGGATCTGGGGTCCTGCATGGCCACGGATCACATCCTTTCCCTCAATCAACTAGAGAAGAAATACATCGACTGTGAAGCCACTACGCTGGACGAGTTATCGGCTCACCTTCCTCAAGAGTGAAGCCTGGAGGAGAAGCCAACAGGGTCCTGTTCGCAGTATAGCCAATTCGTGTATGTATGGAACGAAAACCTCGTAATCCGCTATCGTATCCAAACCGACCTCTTTCATGGTCCGCGCAGGAAGACAGTTTGGCCTATCTGGAATCGGTCACGACAAGAGAGGCGTGATGATCGAAGAGTGGTGCGACGATGGAACGACACCTCAATCAACAAATGGCCGCATGAGCCCATTCGGAGATTCAAGCGATGAGTCGCACCTGTTTCCTAGCGAAGAGTCTCAATATGGCACAAGAGGCCTGCGGCACACCGGTTCTCCCGGTGGTGCCCCGAGCTGCAGTGCAGGCACACAGCGACCAGCGGGGCAAATTGCCCTCGTCTCTCGCCTTCGGCGGGCGATCGAGTGGCTCGGACCCAGGCGGCTGAAGCGTGGAGGTAGCACTGCGCGCCACCCTCTCGCCAGGACGTCGAAATTCCCGCGTCCAGCAGACCTTCGCCAGACACTCGCAGGAACATGATCATACCGGCGAAATCCCTTACCTCTAACGCCTTACCCTTTTCCAGTTCAATGCCCCATCTTTGGGCCGGCAGCCGTGTCTCCCTGCGAGACGAGCGTGAAGCGAACTGTCGACCCACAGTGAGGACATTTGGCTCGAATGGTCGACTCATCGAGGAATTCATATTGATTCTCTGTGAGCCACATGAGTTGAGAGCATTTGGGGCAGCTACGGACTTGCGTTGCCATTACGTTCCTCGTACACTCCGTGTGAATTGAATTGCTGTGACTGGGAGATAATCTAGTACAAGATGCCTCCAACCCTCAAGTCTGCTCTCACCTTCGCTGAAGAGAAGAACCTCGACCCAGCCAAGCTCGTTCGCCTCTACCAACAGGCGCCTTGGGCCAAAGGACGAACCCTTGAGGACGCATGCGAGATGCTGCGCCACACCGATGTGGCCGTCACGGCTTGGGACGGTGACTTGCTGATCGGATTTGGCCGGGCATTAACGGACTTTGTCTACCGGGCGACCATCTGGGATGTGATTGTCGATAAGGCCTATCAGGGTCAAGGCGTCGGCACCGATATCGTCCAGCGCATCCTGCACCACGCTCGCCTCAAGAAAGTCGAACTCTTTTGGCTCTGCACCCGCATGCCGGGCTTTTACGAAAAGCTTGGCTTTAGCGCAAAGGAGCAAACCGGGATGGTATGGAGTCGATCAAAGCAAGGCCGGCAGGAGTAGCGTATTTTCTTCGAGTCGGAAATCCTTTGGTTCTCCTCATCTCTCGCATCTGACGTGGACCCCCGTCCTCCGAGGGTTCCGCGTCATTCGATCTACTCCGAATATTCAGAAACTAGAAGAAGAGTTTGGCACCGAAGAGAAAGCCGAAGGACGAGGCGTTCCAGTCGTTGTTGAGGTTCCCGTTCACCGTCGCATGTCCGTCGTTGCGCTTATAGGCCATTTCCGTGTTCAACGCAAACTGCTTCGTCAACATATAGTCAGCGCCCCAGCCAAGTCGCCACGCAAACGTGTTGCTAGGGCTAATTTGGGTGCCGGTATTCTCCCCAAAGCTGTTGATGTTCACGCCAAAGCTCATGTTCGTGTAAGGAATGACCGGGCCGAATTTGACCGGACGGACTTCAACGGTCGGAAGCACAGAGACTGTGTCTTGATGGCCTAAGTCCCGATCGGGCTGTTCTTGATTCACGGCATGGCGCTCCCACTCCAACATCATCCCGACCAAGAGCCACTTGTTGAGACTATACATCCCTTGGAAATTGACCAAGGATCCCACCTCGGTTGAGGTATTAGCGGTCAACGATTGGGTCAAGGGAGCAAATCCTGCGCGCATGCCGAGGACCCATTTCCCTTCATCAATACCGCCGAAGCTCGGTTTGACATCTTCCGCCAAGACCAGCTGAGCGGGAGGCAGGACCGAGATGACACTCACGATCATGAATCTCACCATACAAGCCCGTAACGCTACGAATCGCATGAAGTTCCTCCTCTGATGCATTTGAGAGACAATATCGCAATGGTGATCCCCTTACCGCAAGTCCTATGCCCCATAGCCCTCAGGCCCATAGATGCTTCCTCTTCCGCGATAATCTCACGATTCTCTGTATCGGTCTAGGCATCGCCGGTGTCATCCGATACCTTGCAAGACAGCGACTGACTCGTGAACGACACAGATGCTGTACGCATAACCCTACAGTCGGGCTGAAATGAGATACCTAGATGGTGTCGTCACGAGATGTAAAATGATGTAGAATCATGCTGAACCGAAGGAGGTTGCGCATGAAACCATCACATCGTCGACACGATATAGCCGACAGAACGTGGGAATTGCTGGAGCCGCATTTGCCCGGACGCGAGGGCGTTTGGGGCGGCATCGCGAAGGATAATCGCTTGTTTATCGATGCCGTGTTCTGGATTTTACGCACCGGCGCCCCGTGGCGGGATTTGCCGCCGGACTTGGGTGACTGGAAGATCGTGCAGCGGCGGTTTTGTCGCTGGCGGGACAAAGGGATGTGGGAAAAACTGCTCGAAACCCTGATTGATGAGCCGGACTATGAATGGCTGATGATCGACGCTAGACATTGTAAAGTGCATCCGCACGCGGCAGGTGCCAAGGGCGGCAATCAAGAGATGAGCCGGACAAAAGGGGGCTCAACACCAAGATACATCTGGCCGTGGATGCGCATGGTATGCCGCTCAGAGTCGTTGTCACGCAAGGTACCGTGGCAGATTGCACGCAAGCTGGCCGCTTGATGGAAGGGATTGCGGCAGCGCATCTGATGGCCGATAAAGGCTATGCCAGCGATGCGATCGTCGATCAGGCCACAAGCCGGGGCAGGCACGCGGTGATTCCGCCCAGAAAAAACAGACTCACGCCAAGACCGTACGACCAGGAACTGTACAAACTGCGGCATCGGGTCGAGAACGCATGCCTGCATCTCAAACGCTGGCGCGGTATCGCTACCCGATATGCCAAGCATACCGCGTCATTCCTCGCCGCCGTGCAAATCAGGTGCATCGCTCTTTGGGCGGCTATCTCGTGACGACACCGTCTAGCGTGTAAATACATAGGGCCTGATGTCTTTATCTCTCAATAGTGATTTGTGTTCTGCTATTGTTTCGATCAACAACTCATACCGAATGGGAGGCTATCAATATGAAAACCATTACCATCAACGGCATCTCCATCGACCCCGCTGCTCCCAAATCAGCTCTCGCTGCGTTGGCAATGAGCAATGCGACGGCAAAAGACTCAGACTACCTGGTCGTTCAGACAACGCAGCCACTGCTGAAGGCGGAACGAACGGCGCTCGCCAAGGCCGGCGCCACTATCATCGAGTCCGTGCCGGGTGATGCCTATATCTGCCACTTTCCGAAGACGGCTCTCGCAAAAGTCCGCTCGCTCCCGTTCGTGGAGTGGGCGGAACTCTACCCGAAGGCGGTGAAGATCGCCTCCTCGCTCCTCAATGCCGAAGCGAGGCCTGGAGGCGTACCTGCGTCGTTGGCCGCCATGGGCGCACCCGGTGTTCTCGATGCCACGCGCAAGACTGTGGATGTTGTGCTGCACCGCAACGCGGACTCAAAAAAGACGGCGAAGCTCATCGCGAGCGCGGCGCACCTCCCGTTGGCGCAAGTAAAGGTATTGCGTGGCAAAGTCCGTATCGTGGTGAAAGAGCGTCGGCTCGCGGACCTGGCGGCGTTGGATGAAGTGCGCCACATCGAGGAGGTCGTGCCGCGCAAATTGCATAACAGCGTCGCGCGTCAGGTGCTGCGTGTGCCGACCGTCAACCCCACGCCTGGCGGTGAGGGTGCGGGCGAGATCGTTGCGGTGGCCGACACCGGGTTCGATAAGGGCTCCACGACCGATGTCCATCCCGCATTCAAGGGCCGCGTGAAGAAGCTCTACGCGCTAGGCCGGCCAGGCCGCAAGGATGACCCGGACGGACATGGCACGCACGTTGCCGGTTCGGTCCTGGGGGACGGTCTTTCTGGAACGGAGGGGGCGGTGCGCGGCACGGCACCAAAGGCCAAGCTCGTACTGCAATCAGTGCTCGATGCCAACGATGGCCTGGGCGGTCTGCCGGACGATCTCACAGATCTTTTCAAGAAGCCCTATACGACGGACAAAGCGCGTATCCACACGAACTCGTGGGGTAGCACCGGGAATTTCGGCGTTTATGACCAGCAGGCGCACGAGGTCGACCAATTTGTTCACGAGCATCGTGACATGCTCATTTGTTTCGCTGCAGGCAACGAAGGTATCGACCGCAACGCGAACGGCGTGATTGACCCCGGTTCGGTGACGCCGCCCGGCACTGCGAAGAACTGCTTGACCGTTGGTGCGTGCGAAAATAACCGCCCGACCAAGACCCTGACATACGGACAGGGCTGGCCGGCTGATTTCCCGGCCAACCCGATCAAGACAGATAGGGTGGCCAACAACCCGGAAGGCCTTGTGGCTTTTAGCAGCCGCGGGCCGATCCATGATGGACGCATCAAACCCGACGTTGTCGCGCCGGGCACCTACATCCTCTCAACGCGGTCGCGGGCGACACAATCTAAGGGCTGGGGTTTGTCCTCGGATCCGCTTTACATGTTCGAGGGTGGCACGAGCATGGCTACACCACTGGTGGCCGGCTGCATCGCCAATGTGCGTGCTTTTTTGCGGACGTCGCATGGCCTCAAGAAGCCCAGTGCGGCACTGCTCAAGGCTCTCATCATCAATGGAGCGCGTGATCTCGCCGGCCAATACGTTCCTTCCGAGGCTGTAGGCATTCCCAATAGCAATGAGGGTTTTGGACGGGTGGATGTGCAGGCAGTGGTGGGGCCCTACGGAGCAGGGGAGACGGTGACCTTTTTCGACGAAGCCAAGGCATTGGATACTGGGAGAAGAGGGAGCGGGCGGTCACTGTGCCGGCGGGAGCTAAGATGCTGAAGGCCACGCTGGTGTGGACCGACCCGCCAGGAGAGGGCCTCCAGAGCGATCTTGATCTGATCATGAAGACGGGTGGGAAGGAGCGCCATGGCAATATGCCGGCGGGCTCGGCCGGCTTTGACCGGGCGAACAACGTGGAGCAGGTGCTGTGGGCGAACGTGCCTGCGGGCTCAGTGACAGTCACGGTGATGGCGCACCGGGTTACGCTCGGGCCTCAGAGCTTCGCGCTCGTGGTCCGCGTGCAATAGTACGAACAGGAGAAAGAGGGTCGGGCTTTGCCATCACGCATGGCGAGGCTCGGCCACCCTCGCGGCGTATCAGAGTTGTCATCCCTGCCTGAGGCTCTATCAATCCCATCTCCGCCGCGTGCTGCAGTCTGCCCTGCAAGCCAGGCATCACCACACCATCAGCTACGAAGATTTTCAGCAGATCACGGAACATGTGAAAGGTCGCTCCTGACCCACTCTGTTTACCTCTCTCGCATCTCGTGCCGCTCGCCTTTTCCCCTGCGCCTATGGTTCTTGTGTCTCTAGCCCGACTTTATTGTGCGGCCTCACATGTGGCGTATCCAAGGAAAGGAACGCTTGCAGAAGGATTTCGCGGCTCTTCGGCTGGAGCAGTAAGACACCGCTCCTCATTCGGAGTTCCATCCTTCGGCGGGTTGACGCCACCTGCGGAACCACGTAGCCTGTCGCTGGTGCTTGTACCACAGGAGGAGGAATCACCATGGGAATGCAACCATTACAGGATTGGGCATTGATTGAACCGTCGGAAGTCAAGGGAAAGACCAGAGGGGGATTGTATATTCCAGACACGGCGAAGGAGAAACCTGTCGAAGGAAAGGTCTTGGCGGTGGGGAAGGGACGCTGGGAAACACCGGAAAAGAAATCGGGTAGTAGAGGTAAAAAGAAACAGGAAAAAGAAGAGAAGATCTTCACGCCTACGGTTCTCAAGCCAGGCGATCAGGTTCTTTACGTGCAGTATGGGGCGACTGAAGTTGATCTTGACGGTAAGGG
>DATHTZ010000501.1:0-3511 GCA_035462675.1 Nitrospiraceae bacterium
TTTGTTTGCCCAGACCGTTATATTAGGGTGTTTTTGAATCTCGGTGAAACGGAGCGGTTCGCCGGTGGAAAAGGGTTTGTACGATATGACATCACCAGGAAGCGCGACGGGATACTCTGTCGCTATCGCTTCGCTTCTTCCCAAAAACAGTGCTGCGTCCTTATAATATTTCAAAAGGTCACTTTGATGGATAGGCCACTTTGGCAGTATTTTTGATCCTCCAAAGTCTCTTTTATCTAGTGGGGCCAGCCAGCCATTCCATCGCCTTGAGGTGCCTCCGTACGCTCTGACCCAATGACTCGACCAGTAATTATTAGACAAATGCCCGTATTCGTCATTTAATGTCAGTTCGCGATTTTCTTCTTTTTCACTTGTATCGCCCCCCTCGATTATTAAAACCCTTTTCGTTAATGACGCTCGCTTTGCCAAGCCGTGACCGGCAATTCCGCTCCCAATAACAATAATGTCGTACTGTTTTACGCTTTCCACCATCTGTGACTCTTTTGCGTGTTCAGAGTTTTGGCGTAAGTTTCTCCTTCAAAGAGACAGTGAGAAAGAAGAACGTTCGCCTATGAGTTGGGCCCGATACGAGGTCGGCGGAAGATTTTCCCACGCCTCACGGGGCCGCTCTTCGTTGTAACTCTGTCACAATCCCGTGCTGATTTTCAGAACTTGAATCAATAACGTAAACACATAGCGTAAGCTTCACAAATCAAGACAACTATTTAGCTCCTTACTGATACATGAATAAATAGGGGAGCGCGAAAAATATTGGAGCTTCATCCTTTTAAAGATGGATTCCGGTATAGTTCTGATGATGGGCATAATCCATCGCCAGAACCAAGGAACATACAGGATCTCTTCCCCATTCGTGATTGCTTTGAAGATACGCGTCCCAACGGCAGCAGGGTCAGCAAATAGAAAGTTTTTAGGAAGCCCGGCGGTCATGGGAGTATCTACAAATCCAGGCTTAATGGTCAGAACTCTCACTCCCACCTTTGAAAGCCGGTTTCTCATGCCTTGAAGAAAAATGCTCGTCGCTCCCTTCGCCGCGCCATACACATAATTACTCTGCCGGCCTCTGTCCCCTGCGACGGATGTGATGACAGCAATACACCCCGACTCTTGTTTTTCAAAATAGTTCGCAAGATGTGTGAGCAAAGAGACGACACCGATGCAGTTGGTCATGAATTCTTTCAAACCAGTTTCGACGTTTTGTTCGCAGACTTTCTGATTTGGCAATGTTCCATAGGCAATCAGGGCGATGTCCAACCCTCCGAGGGCTTTGGCGGCTGTCGGCACTAATTCGCTATGCAAGCCAAGGTTATCGAGATCGAGTGAGAGGCTCTCTACCTTTCCTGCTCCCCGTATCCGAAGATCCTCCGCAATAACAGTTATGTTTGCCTGGTTTCGCCCGACAAGAAATAGCCAAGCTGACTCCTTAGCAAAGCATTTGCTCACCTCTTGTGCGATCGTCGAGGTGGCTCCGATAATCAACACTTTCTTCATGCCTGCCCAGAACTCATTGTCCTCGTCACACGCCTCCAGAGATTGGAGGAAAATTGTGGGTCGACATAACGACTAAACTCTTCCCACTGCGGGAAAAAGGCCTTGAAGTTGTCCGGTGACATTCGGGCATCCTTGGCTGGATAGACGGCTCCACCGGAGTTACGAACGATGTCGTCCAATTCTTCCAATAGTTGCAACGTTGATGGTCCTGCATTCGGGAGATCAAGTGCTAATGTGATACCAGGCCGTGGGAACGATAGCATGCCCGGTGAACGCATAGCGCCAAATATCTTTAACACGCTCAGAAATGATGCTTCGCCAGTTCGGACGACACGTTGTAGAAGTTCCTGGATCGCTCTTCCTTCGTCATCGAACGGCACAACGCACTGATACTGAAGAAATCCTCGGGAGCCGTATAGCCGATTCCACTGATGAATTGCATCCAGTGGATAAAAGAATGGATCGTAGTGCACAATGTCTTCTATACGTGTTGAACCATGCCGATGGTAATAGGCGAGGTTAAACGCTTTCATTGCAAAACGATTCAGCAGGAGATGCGGGGCATCGAATGGAATCGTCAGGGTTCTCCGTGACTGCAGGCGTATCAATCGTGGACCCTCATCTTCCACATGATTTCCACGAAGAAAAACACCTCTCCCAAGATGCCGGTTCTTCGCGAGACAATCTATCCATGCCACGGTATATGTGTGGCCCTGGTCAGAACTGCGAGCAATGTCAAAAAACTCCTTGAGATTGTCAAAGCGAATCCGCTCCATTCGGATCAATGGACTGGAGATCGGGTACAGTTGGATCTCTCCCCATAGGATCAAACCGGTTAATCCGAGTCCCCCGATCGTGGCCCGAAACAGGTCTGTGTTCTGAGTCGACGAACATATGACTCGCTCTTCTCTAGACCGAAGCAATTCAAACTGCGTGACGTGCATCCCGAACGTGCCAACACGATGGTGGTTTTTCCCATGAACATCATTCGCGATGGCTCCCCCAACGGAGACAAATTTCGTTCCAGGAGTCACGGGCAAAAACCATCCTCTCGGAACCACAATACTCAAAATCTCAGCGAGCGTGACACCAGCTTCACAACGTATCAAGCCCGATGTTTCATCGAATGCGATAAAGTGGGAGAGAGATCCTGTGTCGAGCAGAATTCCACCATCGTTCAGGCATACATCGCCATAGCTTCGTCCTTGCCCAAAGGGCAGCACGGATTGTTGAAACTTTTGAAAATTTAAGGTATCACTGCGCCAATATATCGGAACGGCTGTCACAGTCCCTGCACGAGGATACCGCCCCCACGACTCATAGCGTTTCATAACCGAACTCAGTTAATGGGAATGATACATGGAAAGGAAAGGTACTGATGAGGCCACCAACTAGTGCCCTCCCGCCCTCCGCCAGGCTTAGGGCAAACGGGCTTCAGGGCTACTGTTCGTGGTGGGCTTGTCGAACCATGAACGGACGCATACGCACTATTTGGTGGTCGGCTCAATAACTGGCACTTTCCCTACCTACAGGGTAGCAGCAAAGAAAAGAGATGTCGTATCAATATGTGTGTGGAGGGAATCATGCGGCCATCGCCTGCCGGGCGACGCGATGGCTCTGCACTCCATCCACATACTACGCAGCGGCGTAGACGACCTGCAGCAACTCCAAGCCATTGAGCCGCCGAAAAGTCTGCTCCGCGACCTACCTCACTTTCCAGCTCAGCGAGGTAGCGGGTCCCCCCGTTTATACGGCTTGCAAGGGTAGGCCCCAGCCGTACGATCACTACCGGCGTCCACTACATCTGTCACCCATAGGTGGCACCAATGCTCCCGTTGGAACTGGGAGAACGTGACGAATCGCTCCCAATCGAGCCCCAAGCAGTAAACGGCTTTCGGGGCGAGTGGTCGGTACTACTGGTGCTCGGCCGCGGTCTGATGCTGTTCTCCCAAGGCGGCCCAGATCCCGATATGCCCATCGGTCATTATCCACCACCAGAGCT
>DATHTZ010000502.1:0-2183 GCA_035462675.1 Nitrospiraceae bacterium
GACTGCGACTGATTCGGATGCCGGGCTACTGCCCGGAACTGAACCCCGATGAATGGTTGAACCAGGACGTCAAGACGAACGGACTCGGCAAGAGCCGGCCGACCAACCGAACTGAACTCATGGCCATTGTGCGTAGGCATGCGTCTCGGCGCCAGAAGCAACCGCAGATGCTCACGAACCTATTTCGTGAGCAACAGGTCCGCTAGGCCGCGTGATGAACTACGCACTATTTAGTGGTCGGCTCAGTATGTTCATCGCGCCAGAGCTGGATAAGACGGTCTACAAACGCCTGTTACAGTCCACTAGTTGTGGTTGTGAGTTTAGCCGCCTTCTTGCCCTTGAAATGCTGTTCTAGCAGAGGCCGAATGAGCCCGGCTGCGCTCGTGCCGCGTTTGCGTTCACCGTCGAGCTTCGTCTTCATTGCCCGCGGAATCTGAATCAATAGTTTCACCATTGCCATTTTGCAACCTCCATCATATATAAATATAGTTTACTATATTAATATATATCAAGGGCTATTGTTGACTAGGCTTCCGGAGGTCGATAGAGTGCCGACCTATGAGCAAAGCCAAGAAAGATGAGGCACGAAAAACCTACGCGATCAGCCTCAACCGTGATCTGATGTTAGAGGTCCAGCACCTGGCGCTCGATCACGACCGGTTCATCAACGAGATGACGGAAGAGGCATTGCATGACTTGGTAAAAAAGTACCGGGATAAGTCAAAAGGAAAATGAGCCGCACTTTATTTTTAGAGCAGCCAATAAGAAGTTATTCGATTACAGGCGTGTGAGATCCAAGAGTGCGTAACGGGTGGCCAACAACGGTGATTAGTTACGGGCTTCTTCTGGCGGCGGTCATCGTCGCGCTTTATTTCACCTGGCATCATTGAACGAGACATGAATTCTATAAAACTTCCCGCGCAAATTTGGGCAACCGAGAGGCGTTTATGGCTGATTCGGACCGCTGACACCACTGGAGTAATTATGGAAATGACGTGGGAGAACCTGACGAAGTTGTTTGTGTGGGCCGCCCAGCACGGATCGGAGGCTCCAATGGCAGACACCGCAGGGAAAACAATTGTGATTGATGGGGCCATCGCGAAAGAAGACCTTGATCGTTTCATGGCGTCTCACTCGCAGCCGCTGGCATAATCACCGTAACACTGAGGGGCCTCCTGCCGAAGGGGAGAGGCTAACGGCATGAGCAAGTCTGTCGAATATCGGGAATACGCCATCAGCTCGACCCCGTTGCAACTGTCGGGGAAGAACGAATGGAGGTCGAAGATTGAGATCTCCTCGGAGCGGGAGGGAATTGTGGCCGCGGAGCCTTATACAGACGACACCATCCACGCCACGGAAGAGGCCGCTGATACCCATGGGATCAAATTAGGCCAAGCTATTATCGACGGAAAGGCCCCGGAATTGTCGGAAGATTAAGACGAGACTGTCAATGCCTGCGCACCATTCGCGCATCGAAGCTGTTCGATCGCACAGAAACGGGGGGAGGAGTGATCTGGACGACGCGTGCCCCAACCATGGAGGGATGGTACTGGTTCAGTGAACTCGACGGGAGCAACGAGCGCATCGTGAGTGTGTATCATCAGGGCCTCGATGCAAACAAACCCCTGACGGCGAGCGGCGAAAATTTCGCCTTGTTCGATCTCAACGGCCATCGATGGGCTGGACCCATAGAGCGACCGCGATGAGTAACCTGAACTGGGCAACAAAGACACCGACGAAGCCGGGATGGTATTGGTATCGCGGTGAGTGCGATGGACACACCGTGAAAGTGATACATTTCATCGATGACGACGGAGATGGGCCCTCCCTCGCAACGTCAGAAGATTGGGCACTTAATGACTTAGACGGCGAATGGGCCGGGCCGATTGAGACGCCGTTGCAAGGTCAGAGTCGTTAGAAGCTTGGGGGACGATGAAAATATGAGCAGCAAGTTGACTAAGCAGAACGAGCAACATCACAGACCGGTCGGCGGACCGATCATTACCTCGCTCCTAGGTCATTATACAGAAATAGCCTGCCCCAAATATTCAGTGGAAAGTTGGTAGTCGGCGTCCCCTGCCGGCATCCTCGCAAGCCGGGCCGCCCACTCCCTGAGATCCCGCGTTGTTTTGAACAAACATATCGGACACTGGTCCATCGGCCGCAGGGTATCCTTCTCACTG
>DATHTZ010000503.1:0-11128 GCA_035462675.1 Nitrospiraceae bacterium
GGTCACGGTCGTCATCGTTATCCTACGAAACGAGCCTCACACCGGACGGCCACATTCCTACTTCATCAATTTCAGCCGTTCCTGGTTGGCTTGCAAGTAGTCGCGCGAAATCTGCCAGCGCCGTTGGAGTTTGACATAGAGCCCATCCAGCTTTTCTTGCTGTTCCACAGACAACTTGGTCTTGATCTCGGTCATTCCTTGGGTTAGAGCCTGTTCGACCTCCGGTTGATGCGCAAATCGCAATTGCAGGATTTCTACATGAGTCCGGCTGATCATCGGCTCAATGTCGGCTTGTTGTGCCGGCGTCAAGGCCAACTCGTGGGTCAGGCGCTTCATGATTCGCTCATGTTTCGCGGCCGGGCCTCGCTCCCATCGATGTTCCTGTTCGTATTGGTGATAGAGGGTGGTTCCGGCAATGCCCGTCAGCGCTCCCGCGATGAACAAGACAATGAGTCCACCCCACAATTTCCCTGATACCATGACAGATTCCCCCCTATACGCTCGACTTACTCGCTGAGCGGCAGCACCACATCGATCTCATTCGACAGCAACGCGGTGAGTTCGACTGTGTCCCGGTTGGTGTAGAACAACACGGAGCCGGTAAAGACCAAGGCCAGCACGGCGGCCACTGCCGCTGTTCTCCACACGAGCCGATCGAGCCCCAACGCCATCATCGATCGCCCCTGCCCTGCGGATTCCCGGCGGACATCCTGCATAAGACGGAAGGTCCAGTCGTCACCGAACGACGGCTCTTGGCGCGATTGATGGGCTTCCCTCAGCGCGCGCTCTACCTTTTTGAGGTGTTCATCGTTGAGTCGTGTCATCTTCCAGTCGCTTCCTTTCGAGTAGTAGAGTGCGGAGCATCTGTCGGGCTCGATGGGCTCGCACCTTCACGTTGACCACGCTCCACCCTAGCAGACCCGCCGCCTCGCGAACGGAATAGCCATCCAGATGGACCAGCGTCAGCACGAGGCGGTTTTCAGCCGAAAGATGACCCAACGCCCATTGGAGCAGCTCCGCCGCTTCCTGCCGCCTGGCCTGTTCACGAAATTGGTCATCGGATTCCGCCGCCAGCACATGGTCCATCCATGCCTGATGTTCCGTGGTTAACGCGCTCACCGGCAGTTCCTCCCGCCGTCTTGCTCGCCAGAAGTCATAGCATGTCCGGATGGCGATAGCGGACAGCCAGTGTTCGAACGGGGTCCGCCCCGAAAAGCTCGACAAGCTGGTGTATGCCCGGACGAAGACGTCATGAGCAACCTCCGCCACGCGATCGGCCGGCACATGCTGATTCGTGATTTTCGCGACGTGTTGCCGATACCGCGCGATCAGCTCCGCAAAAGAGTCGACCTCTCCGTGCAATACCCGCCGAATAATCTCAAAATCATCGGACACCAGAGTCTGCACTCCAATGAAGTCGAGGCACTCCGCTGCCACGTGCCCAGGCATTGCATCATACCCCTCATCTGTGGACGTGACCACAGCAGATCGCGGGTGAACACGCGTGGTGTAGTCACGCCACTCCGTGGTCTAACTGGCCTGTAGACTGTTCTCAGCCTCATGTGGAGTACTCTCCGATGCCGGAGTCATCCCATCGGCGGTCTGCTCCGGATCAGCCCCGTCCATTCCCTGATTGCTGAACATGCGGGCGCGATGCATCTGCCGCGTCTGGTTCCGCAAGGCTTTCTGTTTCTCACGCTGTTCGGTGGTCAGCACTGCGTAGAGATCGCGCTTGGCTTTGATCCCCATGAAACTCAGCTTGACTTCGAACGATTCGCGCTCTTTGACCTTCGCTTCGATGACGGACAGCTCCGTCTTCTCATCCGCGACGAGCGCCCTGAGCTCCCGTTCCGCCACCTGCATATCCGCGTGAGCCCGAATCTGTGCGCGATCCTGGTCAAGGGCGAGGACCTTCAGCTTGGTGACTTGGTCGTCCGTCAGGCCGAGGTCCCGTTGATGCTTGAGGAGGTTGCGAAGGACTTGTGACGTCATGCCTCCGTGACCCGACATGTCGTGCCGAGCCATGCCGAACGCATAGCCACCACCCATGCAGGTTGCCCCTCCGTCAGCCCAGGCGAATGGAGTCGCCATTCCCAACAGAATCGTGCTCGCCGCAACCCCGAGAAGCAATTTCATTCCGCGCTTCATGAGGATCCTCCTTGGTGAAAAGTGTGCCTATTAGACCGACTCGCTGGCGTTGCAACTTCACCGCTTATCTATCAAGTCGCTTCGATAGGGAAAAAGGTTACACACACACACTGGCCAGACGGAGCAGGGACGGTGAAGAGCGCGCCAGGCGAGCTATCAAAACCCCTGAATAGTCAATGGAACTCTCAGTCACATTCACTCTCAGTCTGTCTCAATAGTCTGATTAGCCCAGTAACGCTGGGTTCGCATCCCCTTGGGACACCAATTCTACTGTGCGTCCTCTCGGTGGCCGACTAGCTGTTTCAGTCTTTTCATTCGTTGAGTTTGTTTCGTGAGCTGGATACACTGGCTGGCGGCAGCTGAGTCACTTCTTCCAGCAGACTGCGAAAAACCTATCTGGTCACGCAAGAACGTCAATGGTCCGCACACGTGGTACAAGAGAAGAATATTTCCGCAGGATGCTCAAAAAGGCTGTCCAACAAGGCCGCAGCGAGCGAAGAGGCGAGGCGTACGCTTCGGTACGTTGAGCCTCTGAGCGATGCGAGAACGCCGCTGGCCCCGCTTCGGATTGATTTGGGGTCGGTCGCATAGTGAATATCCGGTCTGGCACCTGCCCGGTTTGCCTGGCTCGGTCGCGCCCACTTCCAGTGACGAATCTCAGGCATGTTTTGACCGTGCTTGTCGATGCATAGCTTGTTCTCAGTGAGTTTGTCCTTGAACTGCTGCTTCGGATAGAAGCCCTTGTCACGGTCCGTGACAGGCTGTCGATGAAGTCCACGGTTTACCATCCTACTTGGACGTGAGCAGGGGCCAGCAGCCCCAACCCTGATAGGTGGGTATGAAACCACGGAGTGATCACCGTTCACACAGCTGCCCTTCTCGCGGGCGATTGCGCACACGTAGCATAAATAACCTACGTCCACTCGATGAGCGCTGATCAAGGCTTGGAATACACTGTCGATATGCTGCTGCGGTTCCTCAGACACCGGATACCACGTGGTCACGTCCGTCACCAACCAACGACGCTCCATATCCACACGGGCCGCCTTGTCGAGGACTTTGTCCAGGTCCGCACGGTAATTTCGCCGCTCTCCAGCGCGACTGCGGCTGCCGTAATCTTCTTGGCCGTGAGATCCATACGCGTGGCCGAGTCGTGGGCCAGCGTCATCCCCGCCTTGGCGAGGGCTGTGTCGGCCTTCGCGGCACAAGCACCCTGCTTCTTCAGCTCATCGGCTACGGCCCGCATCTCCGCCGCCGCCTTCTTGTTATCTTTATCCCCGAAGGCCTTCCGGGCCGCAGCCAGGCGTCGGCTGTTTTCGTCAGCCACCGGGGTGTAGGTCATGTCTTCGTAGACGATCCAGTCGGTGGGCGACTGGACCGTCACTGGTACCGTCGCTGGAGAAGCTGGCGCCTTGGGTACAGCGGGTGTCTTCGTCGTTGGGGCAAACCCCACACTGGAGAATGACGTGAGGGCAATCAGCATGGCGACGGTCAGAGGCGTGAGGATACGTTTTATATGGCTCCTTTCAACGTGAATATATGGCCTGCTACACGGTCGGCGTCCGTGAGTATCCGAGGACGGACGGCTGCGGGAATTCAAAGTGAGCATAATGAGCCACCTGCCGCCGCCGTAGGGATCACAGGGAGTCTCCTCTGTCTAAACCAGGCGAGTCTGGAAATTCACGGCTCACGATTTCCCGTTCGGCATCCAGCCAATCCTCCACGGCACAACCTTCTCGGCAGCCCCGCTGGAGGTACAACGCATAAGCCCGTGTGGCGATGTGTGCATGTAGCGCATCGAACGATGGGTACGCATGCCGCACGGGCTTGCTGGTTGGCATGGTTGCACCGGCCTGATTGAGCATAACCATGGGTGGGTTCCCTTCTCCCCTGTCTTGTGTTTTCTGCAACTTCATGATCCTCCCCTCCTATCATTTATGCATGTGTTCACGTAGGCAGGATTCGCCTTCGTCCGTTCACACTCAACACACATCTTTCTTGATGTAGGCGCCTCAGGGTGCACTCCCCTCCTGTAGAAATAGAAAGATGCCCCGTGTCCCGGCGCCCTCGAATATCGGCTTGCCCTTCCCTGAGGTGAAGTTGGCTCTCATTAATCTTCCCCCGTCGTTCCAAGTCCAATCCAGGCACGCAGAAGGTCGTGTCGTGTGACGGAGTAGGCCACCACTCCATTCTGCTTCACGGGAAGATTCTGCAAGCGCTTCTCCTCCATCATCTTCACCGCGTCTTCGATCGTGGACTCGGACGTGACGGCGATTCGATCGTGGACCATGATGTCTTCTGCAGTCAGAGTGGAGAGATCTTGGCCGGCTTCCAACGCGCGGAGGACATCGAATTCGCTGATGAATCCAATGAACTCGTTTCGATCATCGACCACCGGCGCGCCGGACGTATGGGTGGTCAGTAATTCCAGAGCCACGACCATCCCGTTTTGGCCGGCGTGGAGGACCAGAGTATTGGTTCCTCTGATTTGCCCCACCGTGCGTATCCCTCCGGCCGGGACCCCGGGTAGTACGAATTTCGTTGCCTTGTTTGCTTCTTTCAACATCTCACTCTCCTTTCGGCTTCACCATGCCTGATGGTGGTTTGGATAACGCTGCTTCTAGATGCGTGGTCGTATCGACATGCAGGCACACTTCGTCTGCCGACCGTATCATGCAAGGGGGTGAAACTCTCTCTCAATGTTCTCCATCACTCATCAGTATGGCGAGAAGACCATCTGTATTCTGCTCAACATGGCTCAGCGACCGGAGCAAGAACGACAGCCACTCGTTTTCACCTGCTGTGCTCTTCGAGACATTGAGTTGTCGTAGCGAAGTCCTCCTTTCTCTTATTTTCGTGTAGCGGTATTACACGCGACATCGGCATGGCGCACGATCAGATAGCGCCCAACCCCAACGTCAGATAAGTAATAGTCTTGCGGGTAGGACAATTCCTACGCGCCCGCGAGAATGGTCTGGAAGATCAGAATGCGGAGGATGAAGAGGTTAGGTCCAGGGTCGATTCGGGATAGGCGTTTCCACAAATATGCGACCGATTCAGCTCTGCCGGTAGACGAGTCCCATCATGTAACGTCGCCATGATGTTAGCGGTCTCCTCCACGACATGGGCGTTGTTCATGATCGAGCCTGCTCATCGATCAGCACACCCGACCTGAGTCCTTTTCCCGATGGCTGCGCGATGTGATGGCACTGACATTGGCGGAACTAACCAAAACAGTGGCGTTCGCCATCTTCTTTAGAGCCTCGCACACTATATAGATTTCTTCCGGCGTGACCCAAGCAGCCGCGAGAAGCCCGGAAGATCCCATCCAAAGGTACGACACCAGTTCCAGACTTTCATTCTCCTATGATCGCCTCGTTTCTTCTGTGCCGAGAAAAGGCTTGTATCGGAGTTCAGCTTTATCGCACGCTACGAGCCTCATGGGCATACCCAGGTCCTCAACGATGAAGAAAACGCTCTTGGCCGGCGCAGTCGGCAATGTGCTGGAGTGGTATGACTTTGCACTCTATGGATACTTCGCTCCTGTGTTCGCCGCCTTGTTCTTTCCGTCCAATTCTCCCTCGGTATCGCTGATTTCTGCCTTTGGAGTCTTTGCCGTTGGCTTTCTCGCGCGACCCCTCGGGGCCATGCTATTTGGCTATTGGGGCGATACGCTGGGACGACGCAACGCCTTGGCCTGGTCGATCCTCCTCATGGCTATTCCAACTTGCCTGGTGGGACTTTTGCCGACATACGAGACCATCGGGGTGATCGCTCCCATAGCTCTCACGCTCTGCCGGTTTCTCCAAGGATTGTCGGTCGGAGGAGAATTTACCGGGTCCGCCACGTTTCTGGTCGAACATGCTTCCGCTTCACAACGCGGCTATGTCGGGAGTTGGGCAGGCTTCAGTGCCCAGATCGGCGCACTGTTAGGATCCGGTGTGGGAGCGCTGGTTGCGTCAAATCTTGCAGACGACACACTCCATCAGTGGGGCTGGCGGATTCCCTTCATGATGGGAGGCCTCATTGCCGTGGTGGGATGGTATGTGCGAACCGGGGTTCCGGAATCACCCGCCTTCGAAACCATTCGCCAGGCGGGGGGACTCGCATCCTCCCCCATCCGTGATGTGTTCACGACGCAGCGGCTTGCCGTGGCAAAACTCGCCGGCCTCGTGTGGCTGCACGGCGTGGCGTTCTACCTCCTCTACGTCTATCTGACGACCTATCTGACGACTGTGACACAGGTTCCCCTCGCAACCGTGCTCGTGCTCAATACGGGTTGCATGACGCTTCTGGCCCTGCTGATTCCCGTGATGGGCGCCTGGTCAGATCGGGTCGGACAGGTTCCCCTGCTGATAACGGGAGCCGCGGGGATCGCGCTCCTGGCGTATCCATCCTTTCTCTGGCTCACGAGCAATCACCTGCCCCGTATGATCGCGGCGCAAGTTCTCCTCACTCTGCTGGTCGCCTGCTACATGGGGCCGTTCTTTGCCACTGTTGCCGAACTGTTCCCCACATCACAACGCTACACCGGCCTCTCAGTCGGCTACAACATCGGGGCAGCCTTGTTCGGCGGCACTGCCCCACTGGTTGCCACGTTCCTCATCGACTGGAGCGGCAACGTCTTGGCACCCGCCTTCTACTTGAGTTTTTGCGCGACGATATCCCTTGCCATCATGCTCACGCTTCGAAACAGCAGGCCGGCGCAGGCCACCTCGCCGAAGGCAAGCTAGCCAAGAGGGGAACAGCCTTGGCCTATGGCGATTAAAAACCACCGCCGTGCGCGGACGTGCGGTACAATTATCCAGGCCATGCTTACATCACGTATAGAGCATCGGGCTTTCCTCCCTCCCCAACTGCTGCTGGCGGCGTTGGCCTGGCTCTTCTGTCCAAACGGCACACAAGCGGCCGACTACGGCAACGAGGTCACCGTCCAGATCGAACCACGCCAAGTCGTCGCCACCAGTCTGATGAGCGGTCGTCGGACCATTCCCCTCGACGCGCACGAAACCGTGATCGGTTCAGGTGCAAGCGGCATCAACGCCGTTGTCGTGACCTCGCGCCGGTTGCTGGGTTTTTCGAGCCGTACCCTCACATGGAGCGAGATGGATCGCGATCTCAATGAAAAGGTCCTCGAACGGCGCGTGTTGCCCACATTCAGCGTGATAAGAACGAACAAGCATCTGTACGGATTTCGTGGAGCGAATGGAATCTGGCTCGATGAACCCCTCGGGGTACGAGAAACGGTCAAGACCACCCACACAACTGATTATGGGGCGGTGTTCGTCACAAACGAACGGCTCGTGGGCTTTGCCTCTCTGCTCGGCGACTTCTCCGCAAAGGCGCTCGGCGTCCACGAACACATCACCCGATTAGACAACGAGAAAGGTCTCATCATCGTCACAACCAGCACCCGCACACTCGTGTTCGGAAGCCGCTTAAGCGGATGGGAAGAATTCGAGTGATGCTTTGGCTGAGTCAGCGCATACAGAGGCATCTGGGAGGAGTCCTGAGCGGAGGCCTCCCACGCGACACGCTCCTTTCCCAAGTCCGAGCTCAAGATCCTCGTGCAACACCAGTATCCTGATCGCACCAGGAACAAAGGGGTTGCCCAGGGTTCAGCATCATCACGTGAGTTTGGTGGAACCCGAGGAGTGGAATCGCATGTTGGCCGCTGAGGTAAGTCGTACGCTTCGGTACGTTGAGCCTCTGATCGCGGCGAAAGCGCTGACGGCGGACGCTTTCAGCATCCTGCTAAATCTCCGCACTTGAATGCTCGTCCAGCCAGGCTTCGAACGCATCACGGAGCATGCGTTTATGATGCGGTTGGTACCCGGGGATGCCGGAGTAATCTTCCAACTCCAGCATCTTCTGAATCATGCTCACCGTATACGACGCACCCTGAGCCTCATGATCCTTGTGCCATACGGCAAGACGATTCTCACCCTCGCCTGCCATGGCTTCCTCGAAGACATGCCAATCACAGTCTGGTGAATATCGAAGGTAGGCCATGGCGTTACTCAAGGACGAGACCAATGCCGTGCGCGGACGAAGCGTTCTAACAAATAATCCAGACCAATGCTCAATACACGTCGACGTGCCGCTGCTAGCGTGAGCTGGGCGGGGTGATGCCCGGCCCACTGCCGGGAATCTGCAGTGTGATGGAGAGGGCATGCCTATCGGAGTTGACCTGTGCAGCGATCTTATCGCCAGTTTTCAATCGCCCCCCCGCCACTCCTTCGATTTTCGTCTCAGCGGTCACGTGCAGGCGCACTTCCTGGCCAGAGACCGCCTTCACGACGACCTCTTCGTCATCCCAATACAGCACATCACCATTGACCGCAGAAGTTGCAGTCGGCTGAGCACCCTCCAAGGCATCTGCGTGTGTGACGACTGCGAAAAGGAGAATGAGCGTAAGAAGAATCGGCAACATGAGCCCTCCTTCTATTTTCAGCCTATGAGATCCTGTGGACTACTGTCAATCGGGCATCCCATTGCGAGGCAGGTCGACTCAGTTATGCCGTACCATCTTACCGCAGCCGCGCAGACGAACGTCGCTAGGAGAAACTCTTCTCGTTTCCCAGTAGGAAATCACCGTGGGATTTTCAGGCGGATCAGACTATACGAGCGACCCCTAAACGCCGAGCAGATGGAAGAGAGTACGCGCCACTTCGACGTTGTCACGAACTACCTCGAAGCGACATCCAACAGACCGTCGAAGGTCACGCCACGGTAGTATGGGCTCCAAGACTTGCGCGGTGAGCTCAGAGACGAATTGAAGGAAATGCAGGCGCTGACGAGACCGTCGCGTTCTCAACTCGATCAGCGAGTTCGAACGTTCGAATCGGAAAGTTCTACACGTGGAAATGTACTAGCCTGCTTGGGTGATTCGCGACGAACCGTCATGAATAATTCGGGTTAGAGATGCGCGCACGGATGGATGTGTAGGCGTATCCTAGCGCTGAACCTTGAGCACTGGTCCAACCGCCAACCACGCCGCAGGTCCCATTGCGGCGTTATGCGGAAGATGCGCGGTATACCAGAGCACGACATTTTTTTCTTGGATGCCTTCTCCATTTAAGTCACCCAGATCTCCTCGCGCCCCGAACGACCACCCCCCATCCTCTTCTTCATGGTAGAGCCGCACACCCATGTCTAGCTTAGAAAATCCGGATTGCGGCGACCCGTCGCTCATCAGTGGGGGATAGCCATCGCCCGGCAACACCCACAAACCGTGGCCAGTCTGGCTGTCTCGGACGAACCACCGTCGATGCTTGGGTGGATCTTTCACAGCATTCACTTCATTGGTATATTTATGCCAGCCAGGTCCCCACCCTTCATTCGTCGTTCCATCTGTATACTCGAATACTTGATCGCGGTCTTCACCGGCGATGCCAAAGTCGAATCGCCAGTATGGATGGTGTTGGTGGGTCGTATTGCACGACAGGCCACGGCTCTGCAGGACTGGTCGAATCTCCCCGAGCTCACTCAGATACCAGGCATGATAGAGGCGATACTCACCGATTTTGGCATAGACTCCGATTTCTAACCATTTGACACCGCCGACCGTATAGGACCGTGTACACACCTTATCCCCGCAGCCGAGCACACCGGGCATGGGTTCCAAGTGTTTCCACGTGATCCGGTCCTGGAAGGGGCCGCAGCGACCAGTTGATCGCCCAATCCCAAACCAACTGTACGGATGGTACCAGGGCCATTCGCGTTCATATTTCACTCTGATGACGGGCAAGCTGGCCCTTGAGAGGACCGCTTCACCGTCATACTTCACGTCGGACAGTACCAGGCTTTGGTTGCCGTAGACCTCCCACTCAAACGCCCACTTCTCCCATGTGACCGCCGCAGATTGGGGCTCGGCAAAGGCTGGAGCAACCATACCCATAGCCGTACACAACCAGACTGCAACAAAAGCCATGCGCATGTGAGGCACTCCTTTCCTTACCGTGTGGGTTCAGCCCCGGCTTGATGCACCTTGTTCTTATCGATTTCCTCGGTTAAATCGACGACGGCCCAATATTGCGGATTTCCCGAGCCTGGCTGCGAAAAGGTGACATAGAACACCCGATGTCCATATCCTTCCTGATTCCCCGGCCACAACCGCCATTCCGGGTCCGCAAGAATGACATGGGCCTTCAGCTCCTTGACCTTGTCCTGAATCCTGGTGTCCAGTCGCGCGACACGAATCGCTTCTTCGTCTTCACCGTCGCTCTCCGGCGGCTGATAGTCCTTGGGCACAGTCGGCAGGTCGACAAATTCCTGCGCATTCATACACACAATCACCGGCGCCGTATTACTGTAGCTATAGTACGTCACACGTGTCAGTGCGGTTGTCGTCGCCGTCTGCCCAGACATGCGAGGCGCTGTCGAAGGACAGAATCGGTCTTTACTCTTCGCCGGCTCTGCATTGATGAAAAAGTACCGCTGACCGAGTTTCCCCTGGACCCGAGGATGTCGTTGGGCCGCTTGAACAACCGGCGAATTCGCGCGAATTTCATCCACCGCCGCATGCTGCAGCGTGGCTGCGCCAGAGACGGTATCGCCCTTCGGTGTCAGATGTGCGCCACCAGAAGACTGGACCAATTCCAGTTTTGACACCACCGGCGCATGAGCAGGCAATGCCTGCTTCGGCACCGCCGTCTCCGGATCTTTTCGCTCGATAAGAGAGCAGGCGGTGAGTCCCAGAACGAGAATCGGAAGAACGAGGATACCCGGCAGAGACCATACGGCAGGCTTCATTGCAACATCCTCCTACAGCCAACTGACCCTATGGCTGCGTGTACGGCGTCGGATCAACGAGAACTCTATCTGCTCAAAACTGAGGAGGGACACAAGAAGATATGTACGGACGTAGATTACGATTGAGAGAACTGTGAGTCAACAGGAAAACCAATGCATCCGGGGAGGGAATAGATCAGAAACAATGACCACGCTCACCCAATTCTTCTGCCGCCCTGGCGTAACG
>DATHTZ010000504.1:0-4237 GCA_035462675.1 Nitrospiraceae bacterium
CGCGAAGAAACCCATCCTCAATGAGTCTCGGGTCATGCTCCAGTGCGGCACCAAGAAACTGTTCCCCTGGCAAGAACAACACGACAAACTCCGGCGCCTGCGCAAATTGACTCCAGTAGGCTTTCACACTCAACTCGTCCATGCGCGACCGCACTTGAGCAGCATGACGGCGCATCCCTTCGAGACGTTGCTCCTCGGTCGAGGCTTCATGCGCATCCAGATAGCCTGCCAGCACGGTCTTGGCATCCACAATGATCTGCCGCCCACCCGGCAACTGGACGACCATGTCGGGACGGAGCCGACTTCCGTCGACCGTGATAGATTCCTGCTCGAAAAAATCGCAATGGGCAACCATGCCGGCCAACTCGGCCACGCGCTTGAGCGTGATCTCGCCCCATTGGCCACGGATGGCCGGTGCGCGGAGCGCCTTTACCAGGTTGCCGGTCTCCGACTGCAGTCGCTGCTGCGACTCAGCCAGAAGCTTGAGGTGCTGATCGAGGCCCCCATAGGCCGATTGCCTCGATTGCTCTAGCTGCCGCAGTTGGTCGTCGTATCGAGACAGCGAGTCTTGGAGGGGTTTGACCAGACTATCGATCGCCTGTTGCCGCTGAGCGAGATCGCCCTTGGCCTCGGCCTGGAGCGTTTCGAACGAACTGCGTGCGAGATTCAGAAATGCCTCGTTGTTCTGTTTGAGGGCTTCGCCAGAAAGCGCTTGGAAAGTCTCAGCCAGTTCCTGTCTGGCCTGGCCCAGCAGAGTCTTTTGTTCGTTGAGATGGA
Organism: Nitrospiraceae bacterium; assembly: GCA_035462675.1. Lineage (GTDB taxonomy): Bacteria > Nitrospirota > Nitrospiria > Nitrospirales > Nitrospiraceae > Palsa-1315. The sequence goes on from DATHTZ010000504.1 coordinate 778, forward strand.
GCGCGGCTTCAGCAGCCTTGGTCTCTGCCACCGCACGGGCCTGGGAAGCCTCCGAAAGATCCTGCCTGATTTGATCGAGATCGAGACGATCTTGTAGTGCCTGGCGGCGCAATTCCTCTGCTAGCGATTCTGCCCGTTGCGCCCGTTCGCCGGCGGCCAGAAGTTGTGCCTGCGCATTCGCGCGTACACGGCCTGCAACCCAAAACCCAACGATGAGCGCGCCTAGGAGACCTCCAACGAGAACTCCCGCACCAAAGACCATGCTGTCAATCATGGGTGACCGTCCATGTCATGTCGCCGACCCATATTCGACCGGGTTGTTGGGTGTTGCCATGAAGAGAGAATGATTCTGAAGAATACGGAAAGGCCCGTGAAAGATCAAGGACCACAAACCTATCAGTCATGCCTACTAGCCAGCATTATTGATAACGGTTCATGGCTCCTCCGCCCGCCCCAAAAGCGCATTCCTTGGGAAGATAGCGAAGCCGCCCACCCTCCATTCCTGACCATACGCTATTGGTCATAGAGCTCTTTTCGTTGGGACGAGAGACCAACGACGCTACACGAGCAAGCGGAGCGATTTCAGGGCTCCAGCATAAGATTCCATGAATAATGCGGGCTAGGGAACGTCCTAGCTCCCCTTACGCAATCTCGACGGTATGATCGATGATGAGCGGTTGTTACGTCCGCTCACCGGAATGGTTCATATCCGAGGCGAGGCATGGTGGAAAGGGATAAACAACGGGACAACTCCCTAACAAGGGGTAAATTGTCGAAGAGCTGGGGTGTTTGCCAGGTCATTGATGCAGCCACGCTTGCTACAACCATACGTACACAAGGTATAGCAATTCATCGAGAGGATCACTATGACGGACAGGAGACGACAAAGCCCTGACAAAGAAAAAGTGGATGGTCATCGATGGGAAAGTGTGCTTCTCAGGATGAGTGCCTGCGGGCGATGCGGTGGGCTCTTGACCAGAGATGAGGAGTTTAGCCTGTCCTTTGAAAAAAAGATGCCGTCGTTGCGTTGCGTTCAATGCGGAGAGTGGTTGGATGAAATCATCCTGAGGAACCGCGTTATGCCCAACAGACGAGAGACACCGAACCAGCAGCTGACCGTTCGGATGTGATTTCTCTCTTTAGGGACCTGGATTTTAGTCACTGAGAAAGAGTTCAATCGTCGATTCGTTGTGAGACCAAGGATCCTCGCATGTGAATCAGTGGCAAATGGGAGCGTGAAGATAACCAACAACCAACTCAGTAGGAGGAAAAAGAAAATGCAACCATCGAATAATTATGAATCAGGGAGCCTCTCGGTTTTTATCACAGGAGCGCTCATCGGAGCCGGTGTCGCACTCCTCTTCGCGCCACAGGCAGGTGCGCAGCTACGCGACCTCCTTCGAGACTATGCGGCACGCGCCAAAGATGAGCTCGATGAAGTCGTCGACCAGGGTTCTGCAGCATTGGACAGCACTATTGAGCGCGGCCATGAATTCGTCGAGAAGGGAAAGGATTCGTTGCGGGAGGCCGGCCGCCAGGCCAAAGGATTTGCCGAGGCGGGAAAACAAGCGGTCAATGAGGCAAATGAGGAATTGACGTCACAGCATCGTTAGGCGCGCGGCAGGCGGCTGTGCCAATAGGAGAGCACACTTTCAATCATAGGAGGATTTTATTATGTATCGTTTATTGATGATCGGCATTCTCGGATTGAGTGCGATGAGTCTTACAGCTTGCGAGTCCATGACCGGAAAAACTGCAGGCCGAACCATAGACGACGCCACGACGACCGCATCGGTTCAAGCAAAGTTGACGAATGACAAGGCGTCTAATTTTACGCGCATCAATGTGGATACCGAGCGGGGTGTTGTCACCCTGAACGGTGTGGTACAGACCGTAGAGGAGAAGTCACGAGCAGAATCCCTCGCGCGCATGGTGGAGGGGGTGTCGAAAGTGAACAACAATCTGCAAATACAATCCTTGTCGTCGAGTAATTGATGTGTGGGTGAGCGGCGTCGATGGCGACACCGGTCATCCGCCCCACCCTCTGCACATAACCATGTTCAACTGAAGACGTGAGGCCCAAAGAGGACAGACTGGTGTCGGTAAAAAAAGTGCGATATGCGGTGGTGGGGTTGGGTCACATTGCGCAGGCGGCAGTGCTGCCGGCGTTTCGCCACGCACGCATCAACTCTCAACTGAGCGCCTTAGTATCAGGAAGTCGAGTCAAATTATCCAAGCTGTCCACCACGTACAGGGTGGAACACACCTATGATTACGATCGATACGATGAGTGCTTGGAAAGTGGTGTAGTGGACGCGGTGTACCTGGCCCTCCCCAACCATCTCCACAAACGTTACGCCAGCGCGGCATTGCGGAAAGGTATTCATGTCCTTTGCGAAAAGCCATTGAGCCTGACTGTCTCGGACGGCAAAGCGATTATTCGCGCAGCGAAGGAAGACGGAGCAAAACTTATGGTCGCGTATCGCCTCCACTTTGATGAGGCGAATCTGAAACTTATCAGCCTAGGGCAATCGGGCCGTCTAGGAGATCTGCGCATCGTGAATTCGCTATTTACCCAGCAGGTCCGTAAGGGAGATACGCGATTAGACCCGAGGGTCGGTGGAGGCCCCCTGCCCGATATCGGAATCTATTGCATCAATGCGGCCCGCCACCTGTATCAGGCGGAACCGCACGAAGTCTTCGCAATGCGGCTCAAAAGCAAGGACCCTCGATTTCGTCGTGTCGAAGAGATGGACGGAGCGCTTCTGCGATTCCCAGGGGACCGTCTGGCATCGTTTGTCTGCAGTTTTGGAGCTTCCGACCGTGCCGACATCGATGTCGTCGGAACCAAGGGGAGTGTGCGACTTGAATCCGCCTATGAATATTCAGTTGGAATGAAACAAGTCATCCGTATCGGCGGACGCACGGAGACACGACGCTATCCGGTTCATGACCAATTCGCGCCACAGCTCCGCTATTTTTCGGATTGCATTCTTCGGAACCGGGAGCCCGAGCCGTCCGGCCTCGAGGGGCTGATCGACGTGACAATCATCGAGGCATTGCGACGGTCGGCGCGGACCGGACAGCCCGTGCGCGTACAAGTGGCGTCGAAAAAAACTCGTCCCTCCCCCGCGCAGATGATGCGAATTCCGCCGCCCAAGGTGCCACCCCAGGTTCACGCTCCGTCACCGACACGTAAAGTCTGATGCGATGCTCATCGGAGTCACACTAGGATATGTTCTCCCTCGAATTACAGTGAGGTGACGATGCCACAGACGCACGACACAGAACGATCAGGAATTGAGACAGTGCTAGGCGGACTCTTGAGAGATGTTCGCGCGCTCGTGCGCCAGGAAATGGCCTTGGCGCAACATGAGGTTCAGTACGAAATCGGCAAGGTCATCAAGTCGATCCTGTGGTGTGGAATTGCTGCGGTGCTGGCACTGATCGGACTATTCCT
>DATHTZ010000505.1:0-2777 GCA_035462675.1 Nitrospiraceae bacterium
CGAACTCCAGTGGGTCGTGTATGAGCGCAATACGCCTCCCGTCTGGACGCAAATTGTTCAACACTTGCGCGGTTACCTCGGCACCCTATGGGTTTCAGGGGCTCTGCAAGGGGGCCATGCAAGAGAGGCCTTTGTTACGACCTGTGACCAGTCCACCATGACCCCAGAGGACATTCTCCATGGTCGTGTGATTTGTCTTGTCGGAGTCGCGCCCGTAACGCCTGGAGAGTTTACCTTCTATCGTATCCATATCCAGCAGAAGAATTCGTAGAGACTCTCTATCGGACAGACTTCTGGCCAATCATGTATAGCTCTCCACTCGTCCAGCGAATTGCGATCCGACTCTGCCTCCCCACGAAAGAAGCCCGCAGCCAGCATCGAAATTTCTGATCACACAATAAGAACAGGTTCCACTCGTGTCGCGCACACCGACGGGGGACAGATCTTGATGCCGAAATCGAGTTTCATGGGGGTGAATTCCTTGAGTTCGTGGAAGCCTGATTGGGTGACATTCGATGTGACTGTCTACCTGGATGTGAAAAGTCCATGAACCGTCGGAGCGGCGGAGGGCTCCTAGCCGATATACAGTCGCAAAAATCCCGCGGATAGGCCGAGTGTCCAGTAGACAAATCGATACGATGACGAACGCCGCAGACACGAGTTGCCTCACCCTCTAAATATTGGGCAGTGGGCGTTACCGCTGAATCCGCAAGGTGGGGCCAAGGGTCAACCATTTGGTCGGACCCAGTGCGGCAATATGGGGAAGGTGGCCGACGTACCAAAACACGATATCTTGCTCCTGAATCCCTTCTGCCTCTTCAGCGTAGCCCAACTCACCTCGTGCGGCGAACGGCCATGGCTCATCTTCCCAACGCTTGCTGCGTCGCACAGCAATGTCCAGATCGGAAAACGCATCGCGGGTAGTGACTTCTTCCGTAAGGGGGCTGTACACAACACCGGGAATGACCCACACGCCGAGTCCGGTGGGCTGATCACGAACAAACCAGGCTCGATTTGTGGAAGACAACTTTGTATCATCGACCTCATTCGTATATTTGTGCCAACCAGGACCCCAGCCCTCGTCCTTTCCCCCAGCATCATATCGAAAAGCCTGGTCAAGACCGTTTCCGTCAATATCAAAATCAAATCGCCAGTACGGGTGATGTACGTGGTTGGTATTGCACGAAAGTCCCCGACTATGCACGAGGGGATGGATCTCTCCATCCTGAGAGATGTACCAGGCTTGATAGATGTGATATTCGCCGATTCGGGCATAGATGCCGAGTTCTAGCCAGGTGGTATTACCCTGTCGATAGGACTGGATACAAACTTTCTTGTCTCCGCAATCGGAAATCGGCACAATATTGGTCCAACTGAGACGGTCTTGGAAAGGGCCGCATCGCCCGGTGGCCGCACGAGAACCGCCAAATGAGAAGGGATTCCACCAATGCCGCTCTTTATCGTACTTGACGCGGATGACGGGCATACTGCCTTTAGCAAGAATCTTCTTGTGTTCAAACGTCACATTTCGCAGGGCCAGGCCAGTGTCGTCCCTGATCTCCCAGTCAAGACTCCAGGGTTCGAAGTCGATATGTCCGGATTTCTCCTCCTCTGCGAACAAGAGGGTCGGACACAGAAGTCCGGCAAGTAATACCCAAACTATGCACCAGTTCCGCATCACGACCACCTCTTCTAAGGATGGGCTTCTTCTTTTTGGGCCTTTAAGATCTTCTGCTCTGTCAAATCGACGACAGCCCAATATTCCGGGTTGCCGCTGAGTCCTTTGGAAAAAGTGACCCAGTAGACTCGGTGTCCGTACCCTGGGTCATTCCACAGTAAACCGTCACCGGGCTGTGTCAGGATCGCGTGACCATCCAACTGCTGGACCCCTGTCGCGATGCGGCTATCCTTCCTGGCTAATGCGATGGCTTCCGTTAGCTCTTCTTCACCTTCGAGAGGCAAGTAGTTCTCGCGGCGGGAGACCTGGGTCACCGCAAGGGCTTTCATCTCCACATCGACCGTGGCCTTGTTTGAGTAACTGTAGAATGTCAGCCGGCTTTTCTGCGGGGTCATTGCGCAGCAACCCGAAGGCTGTTTGTACCCTGAATCTAAGATCGTGCTGGAAATAAAGGTGTACCGGGTGCCCAACAGCGAGAGCACTTTGGTATTGGAGAGAGCCTGCTCCTTCATTTCGGACAGGGATGGGAGTCCCGCTCCTGGCTCAGTCCTGTTGTTGACAGTGGGAACTTCTGTTCGATCTTTTGGTTTGATGCGAGCGCCGTCCTGAGGATCGTCGAACTCCAGTTTATGGGCGCTTACAGGAGGCGTAGGGAGAGGGCCCTTCTCGACTGCAGTTTCCTGGCTTCGTACTTCATCGTGGTGCCGAGGTCTATCGAAAAACGACCCGCATCCACCGTTCAGGATCGTCAGCGAGAGCAAAAACGGCCCCCAGACTGCGATTGGACGGCAAGTGGGGCGAAGAGCAGTCATGCGCCAAGACCTCTCACGATGTTCCGGTATAATCAGACCGCCACCAGTTTTGTGGCGATTTTGGCGGCGAGCTTGGCAAGGCCAACTGCCCCCTCAAGTATGAAGGCCAGCTTTTGTCGTTGCCCAATATCCAGCTCGGCTCGCCTCAGCAACGTTTCGAATTCGTCGATTTCCTGCTGATCGAAAGGGATGATTTGTGAGACCGTCGCATTATAGGTATCGGCCAGTCTTTTGTAGAGCTTTGACCGATGAAGGATCAGGAGGGTAATCAGTTCAGGATCGCCTCC
>DATHTZ010000506.1:0-2137 GCA_035462675.1 Nitrospiraceae bacterium
ATTGGATGGATGGGGGGAACAGCCGTAACGGCAAAATAGCGGGGACGGCTCGGGCTCTCCGGGGCGACAACGGGCAACCCTTCGCATTTGACGTGCGCTGCACCGTAGATTTAGCTCGGGGCAACATCCGATCCGTTGAAACCAAGCGGCGATAGGGCAGGGTTACTTCAATCCTCGACGGGTGCCGCCACTGAACGGCCTCCGTACCTCCACGCCAATGTTGGTCCAGTTGTAGGGGATGTGGCGTCCGCAGTCCAGGCACACCACGTACGTATCGAATTCAGCTCCGTCTCGACCTGAAGGGTCCGGGCCCTTACTTCTAGCCGTGACCGGAAACGTGGTCTTCTTATGGGCGCAACCAAACAGCCAGTTCGCGACGTTTGAAATCAGCACGGAACTACCTCCCAAGAACGCAAAGGCGTTCACCGCCTGACACGGAAGCTGCTCACGTCTCCCCATAGACCGACTTCTTGAAGAAGCCAGACGCACACGACCACGACAACAAGAATGTTCAGAATTGTCTTGATACTTGAAGCCATCGGAATATACGTATTGATCAGGTAGAGACCTACTCCAACGATAATCAGCACGACAATCAGATTCAGCAGTGGCATCTCGATCCTCCTTGGGAAAGGAATGTAGCAATTGGACGCCCATGTCCATGGGGCGGTGTCTGGGATTTGGCAACCGCCCCGTAAGGCCGTCTCGTATCGAGGGTCAGTGAATTATGCCCACGAGATAGGCGATGAGGAGGATGAGGAGGATCGTGCCCAGGCCGACTCCCGCGCCACCTCCGTACCCCCACCGGCTGTGGCCGTAATACCCGCCACCGGTTCCCAGAACTAGTATCAAAACGATCAGCAATATCAACATCGTGACTCTCCCTTCTTCTCCTTCGTGCTCTACGCCATCTCGAAGCTGGACGCTGAGACGGTTCGCACGTGCTTGAGCATTCGGAGGGCCAGTCTCCAGCGATACACCAGATTGGTTTGAAGTGGCTTGAAGGCTTATATCCGAACACGTGTGCTGGTTGGGAGCGGGTGCCGCCTTTTCCCCTTCATGAGGAGGAATGATGCTGGACTGTGACCATTAATGGTCATCGCGTCACCGTTTTGGGGTTGGCTCAAAAGCGCTCTGGAAGGCTAACGCATTCTGCAATCGGACTTTAGCTTCGCAGCGGCAGCTAATCGTTGCGCAGGAAATGTTTGGCCCCTCTTCTGCATGACAGCAATATCGGATTTGACCAGAAAAGGAACACCATGAACATTTTGAAGTCGTGCGCTTTATTGCTAACTATCGGACTGGTAGGCGCGATGACGGGCTGCTCCAGCGATACGAAGTCTCCGGACGTCGCGCGAAGCATTCGGACATCTCTCGATCAGGCCGGTTTCAAGGATGTGTCGGTTAGTCAGGACCGCGACAAGGGCGTTGTTACCTTAACCGGACATGTGCCGGTGGAGAGTGACAAAAGCCAGGCTGAATCGATAGCCAAGTCGCTCGCGGGTGCCCAGGTTGTTGCAAATCAGATCGCTGTCACCCCGCCTGGAGCTGAGAGTGAGGCCAAGGACGTCGATTCGGCCCTGGACAAGGGCATCAAAGGCAATCTGGACGCCGCGCTGATTAAGGAAAAACTCAACGACGATGTGAAGTACTCCGTCAAAAACGGGGTCATCACGTTAAAAGGCGAAGTGACATCGCAGGCGAAGAGAGTTCGGGCTGAGAAGGTAGCAGCGGGGCTAGTCAACGTTAAACAGGTTGTGAACGAACTAGAGGTCAAGGGACAGAAGGCGACGTCCACGAAGTAACGTGTCTGGATTGCGCAGACACGTTTAATGGCGCGCGAGGCCCGGGCTGGCGCGGCACGGCAGGTAAAGGCCAGATCAGCGGCGCCCGGACTGGGGGCTGCGGAGGGAGTTCTTATGCTTTGGACGATCGTCGCGGTTCTTTTGGTTCTGTGGCTTCTTGGTTTCAGCTTCAGTGTCGGTGGAAGCCTGATTCATCTACTGCTGGTATTGGCCTTGGTGGTCTTCGTGGTTAACCTCGTGACGGGACGCCGAACGGTATAGATCGATGGAGCAGGCGGCCGACGCCTGCCCTTCCGTGTGACCAAATTTGGTCACTCTGCTCCATTAGTCAC
>DATHTZ010000507.1:0-4909 GCA_035462675.1 Nitrospiraceae bacterium
GAACACAGCATTCCTGCGAGACCGGCCGATAGGTATTTCTTACGACGATGCGACATGCATACCCCCTTATGATGTTTAGAAGTTTAGAGACCCGGGATTCAACCATTGTTCCCCGGCACACACGACACTCCAGTTGGCATAAGCAAGAACTACACCGAGGAAAACGAATAGTAAGCCACCTAATTAATCTAAGCGAAACGAAAGAAAAAGCTCTTGTGGTGCGCGCCGTAGCGTACCTTTTTGAGCGAGGACTGTATGCGTATGGAAACGGTATGAGAGTGAGTCTGTCGGCTCAACACACATACAATTGGACCCTCATGCAGACGAAGCCCACTAACATATTCATATGGAGAATGGAGGTACGCACAGTAATGCGGTGAGAATCTGATGAGTGGGAAAAGGTTCGTGGTACTGTTGTTTGACCTTGCCCCTCGTGTGCCGTGGCTTCAACGACAATTCTTGCTTTGCCATCGCGCGTTGAAACGTCTCATCCGTTCCATGTCAGATCCCCGCGGGTAGTCCTATCGACCTCCAGCTGGAGCCTATCTTTTGTGAGTGATCGTCGGCTTGAAGCCTTTAGACCGGCCGACAGATCTTGGCCTAGGCAAGAACTAAACCATCGAACGCGCGTCTTCCATCGCGTCCATATCCTGGCGGAAAGAAAGAAAAGACTTTTTGTGGGGTATGTTCTCGAAAGAATACAGAAGGCGAAAGAATACAGTATGCGAGGGAGTACATCTTTTCTACTAAACATACAACATGGCCCCCCACTCGGGTGTAGTCGAGCAAGACGGGCGTGGGTCTATTTGATCTGTCTGGTTCAACCAAACAAATGAACCAGACCAGATAAACAAGAGAGATCAATCTGTCCTCACACTTCATGCGCCACGGTCAGTATCGCTTGCGGACTATTGCCGCGTCCTGCTGAAGATGGTGATCATTAACATTGCCCGAGAGATCGGCCTCTTTGAGGGTTTGGCCATCTGGTCGGCGATCCACCCAATAGCCTGATTGCCAGCAAGGCTGAACTGGGGTGCCTCGATTTTCTCGTGGTCTTGGAGGCTCCGGTGTTGATCATGGCCGTGTTCCTAGCTGTGCTGTGGCTGATCTTTAGGCGAACAATGACCGTGGCTCCGCATCTCCGAACGGCGGTTTAGGCGTTGAGTTCACGGGAGGCCGTGTTAGATCGACCGTTCTTGCACCGCTGTCTCTGGCTGCTCAGGATCGTCAACGTAGGTTTTGTGTGCATTTGCTCATTCATCTTGAGCCAGCCATGATTGCCCTCTCTGGTGCGAGAGCGTGTCCATGCAGATTGGTCATGTGACCCGGAAGCTTGCGGCTGGAGCATGCAGAAGAGTGGTCATATTTGACCGCCGTCGAAAGGAAAACCATCGTCTTTTTGTTGATTATACTGTGATTATACTGATTGGTGGATTGGCGAAGGTCGGCGTGATTCGCTACCTGGTTGGTTAGTTGGTTTCTGTGACGCAGGGTGATCTTTCGAGATCCACGATGGCGGTGTTCTGGGGCGGCCATACTCTAAGCCGCGGTGGATAATATTCCCTATGTTGCAGCGATGAATCCGTTGATTGTGGACCTCGCCCGGTCGCTGCACGCTGAGATTTCAGATTATGCCGTCTTGGTACGCCAGCCGGACATCATTTCGCTATGATTGGTCCTGCGTTTGGAGCGTGTCTGGGGGAGAACGGCACGATCATCGGCGTGAGCGCCAACGTCGTGATTGTGGATATCGCGCGCAAAGCCGTCTATCCCATCTCATTCTGGCAGTTCTTCAAGTGTGAGTTTCCCGTCATGATAGGGTCGATACTCATGAGCGCTTTGTACCTCTGGTTCCTCTTTCTCTACAGACTTCCTCACTTAAATGGGTCCAGATTTCAGGAAGGTTGACCACGCCGAATGACCTGCCCAGCGAAACCACACCAACCAGTTGAGATTTCAAGAATGGGGCTACGGCGTGGTTGATTTGGGCTGCTCATGCAGCGTAGGAAGAACTTTGTGCGCTTACGCGAGTGCCATCGGTCCTTCGTGAGAATTATCACCAGTCAGTGTGAAGAAATTCCCTTGTCACTGTATGCCCTAGCCTACAGTAGCAAGACCTCTGTGAAATCGATGTGATAGAGCGACTCTGATATCGATGGTGAGTTCGTTTTCCTTCACAAGGATGTGCCTCCCGACTGTAGAGAAGTAGGCCGTACATCTAAATGTCCCATAAATAATATTGTTGGTTTTCCTCTCTCCTTTGGCACGGTGCTTGCTCGTTAACTAAGCAGGCTGAAGAAACGTGAGACTGGAGGTCTGGTCATGGTGACGCGTACCCCTAAAGAGATGCTTTCTCACAACACTGCTATTACAGAGCGGGGATGGAAGGTAGGAGGTAAAGTCGTTGACCAAGCATCTGCAGTCATCCCGGCTACAGCGATCGATTCAGGTCGGCGGTGTGAGGCGCGTACGGACTATCGGAGCATGTGTTCGTATGAGATGCTCGAAGCTATTAGGGAAGAGTCGGTCGTCATCGGTCAAGGAGGGGCCTTCGTAATCAATCGGAGCACGGAGGGGATACTTCTCCTCATGGCCCTCGCCCCTCACGTGAAACAGTTGATCGAAGTGCGCACTTCCCGCTCTGGAGGGGCTAGGACCGCAAATATCTTTGAAACCCGATGGACCAGGTCCCTACAGGTTGAGTTGCAGATAAATCTCTACTTGGTTGGATGCAAACGGATATTCGGCCCCTGTCACTATTTGTCTTTCTAGTGTCCCCACGCGACGTACAATCGATTTTCTCACCAGAACGCAGCGTCTCTTCCTGTCAGCCACGTATCCTCGCTTGCCCTCACTGATCGTAAGAGGGTAAAATTGGTACCCACACTCACCAATGTCGATAGGAGGTGCTATGGCCGTCCGCACCACTCCCTCAAAACCACGGGTTTCTCTCGACCGAAGCATCGAGCGGATGCGGAAACAGCTTGCCGAACTCGGCCCGTTCTTGGGCAAGGGCAAGCCGACGCGTAGTCTGGAAGAATTCGATTTGGAAACTGAACGTCTGATCGAAGAACTACTTGGGCAGACGTCTGACTTGCTGCACGCCTATGAGTATGCGGAGTTGGGTGAGGCGGCAGGATTGGTCAACATGACGGACGAGGCGCCGGAAGGCACGGGTATGGATAGTGAGCGGCAAAGCCTGTTGCAGCGCGGCCGTGTGTTGGAAAGTTGCGTAGCGGAATTGGAAGCGCGCCGTTCTGCCGTACCGAAAAAAAGCAAGATCGGGCGCACCCTTATCGGTCCGCAGATCGCCGAGCATATGTCCACCGAGGTCCGGAGCCTGTCGCAGGATGATAGTCTGAGGCAGGCCGGGCAGCTGATGCAGCAATGGAAACTGGGGTCTCTGCTCGTCACAAACAGCCAATCGTACGTCGGTGTCATCACCGATTCGCTTCTAGCCCGTGAGGTGGTGGCCAAGGGGCTGGATCCCAATACGACTGTTGTTAAAACCTGCATGCGGACAACGGTAGCGACCATTGAAGGTGATCGGCCGATTATCGATGCCGTGCGCATGATGAAGGAGCGGGCGACCCGGCATCTGGCTGTGACGCAAGATGGACAGATTATCGGCGTGATATCCGTCTCCAATATTCTGCGGTACTACTCGGGTATCGCCTAGCAGCCGTTGTGCGTTGTTCGTACAGCGTGTTCTGACCAGAGGGCATAAGGTATTGCATAGAGCTGGAAGAGCAGAGAGCGCATTGCTGATGGCTTGAAAGAGCCGGATTCCACTCTCGCAGCCATCAGCTATGAGCCATTCGCTTTCATTAGAAAGGGAGGTGAGAGATGGGGCCAACCAAGGCGATTGTCAAAGAAAATAACCTCTATGAGGTGGTGGGGGGAAAGCTGATTAAGGGCGGGTTCGCCAGCCGGGAGGAACTTGAAGAGTACGTGAAACATCATTATTTAACGTTGCCGGTGCTGGATAACGCGGGGAACCCGTGGTTGCTTGAAGGAAAGCCGGTGTATTGTCTCCGTGGCACGCAATACGAAACCGTAAATGATCAAAGGGTCCACCTCGCCCGCTGTTCGGATTGCGGTGGCATGGGAATCAGATCAGACGAATTTACGGTCGAATCAGATTGCATTCGTTGCACGGTCTGTGGACATGAATTCGATGCGCGGTTGGAAATGATGGAAACGTGAGGGGGCGGCTTGGTGGCCCCTTGCGCTCGCAGAGGGCGCACGATCAGAATATACATCCCGCGATGCGCGCGCGGCGAGGACCTACCAAGCCGCCTCCTTGGGGGAAGAAGCAGCAAGCTCGGCAGGATCATTTGGATGTTTGCATGTCGCACGATTAGAATATGCATCGGTTGATACGTAAGTGGTGGTTCCGTTTGTGTTGTGATAGATAGTAGTGATCGGGCGTAAAAGATCTTCCATTTGGCATTCAAATCATACAAACAAGTGGAGGGTCAATTGCAGATATTATAAAATGGTGTGTGTTACTCTCGATGACATTGTATTTCCAAGCGGTTCTTCTTCGTCAGAATCTGTGTAGGGCAAGAGGTATGCCCATGTATTTCTGGGAAAATTTGGGTCTATGACTGTATTGACACATAAGCGAAAGAGAGTTACGATTCTGCGGTGCCTACATACGGATGAGCTAATATAGCAGGAGGCTTCATAAACACTTAAGGGGTGGGTCTCAATTTCTTAACAAGGAGGGCAGGGTATGGCGAGTACATCAACATGGGGAGGGAGCGACCGGGGGTACGACATGTCCCTCTGGTACGATTCCAGGCCCCTCAAGGTCGGGTGGTTTACAATGTTGGCGGCGGTAGGGGCCGAGGTCGTCTTTCAGCGCGTCTTCGGGTATTCCCACGGCTTGGACTCCATGACCCCG
>DATHTZ010000508.1:0-3116 GCA_035462675.1 Nitrospiraceae bacterium
AGACACGATTCTTGCTGCGCCCGCCGCCAAGTTGTGTGGTCTCCGGCATGTGGTGCGGACGGTGCATGGGCTTCGCGAACCTTTTAAAGGATTGCAGGATTTGAAGATGAGTCTCTACAAATCCATTGAGCGTAGCGTGCATCGATATTGTGTCGATTCCATTATCGGTGTGTCGTCGCAAATCGAACGCAAGTACAAGGCCGAAGGAGAGTGCTCCAGAGTAACCTGCATTCGAAACGGCATCGATCTCGAAAAGGAGTCGGTTCAGACGGACAGATGGCGCACACGCAAGGATTTGGGTGTAGATGTGGGTACCTGCCTGATTGGGACCATTGGCCGGCTTACGCCGGTGAAAGGCATTCCCTACCTGTTACAGGCAGGAAGAATGCTTTTGAGCCAGGGGGCACATGTCCAAGTGTTGATAGTGGGGGGCGGCAGTATTCAGCCGGATCTCATGACGCAAACCCGAGACTTAGGGATCAGCGAACACGTTGTGTTTTTAGGGCATCGAGAGGATACTGATGCACTACTGCAGGCATTAGATATTTTTGCACTTCCTTCCTTGAGCGAGGGGATTCCTATGGCCCTTCTTGAGGCAATGGCGGCATCTCGAGCTGTCGTGGCAAGTCGAGTGGGAGGGGTTCCGGAAATTGTTGAGGATGGAGTCGAGGGGTTTCTGGTTCAACCGATGGATGTGAATGGTTTCGTAGAGAGATGCCTGCGGTTGATCCGGTTTCCGGACATGGCACAAAGGATGGGGGAAATGGCCAGAGCGCGGGTTGAGCGTGACTTCTCTGCAGAGAATATGGCTCATCGAGTCGCCGCGCTCTACACGGAACTGATTGAATCGAGAAGTGGCGGATGAATACGGGTTGCGCCGCAGCGAAGTGTTGACGACATTCGGGGTCACTAAGGATAACGCTGTTCGGGGCCGGTCGCCATGCCCGTGCGAGCTTGCGATGTGCCGGTGCAGGACTGGTCAAGGCGGTAGATACTTTGGTGTCGCTCGGGCTGTGACGTGAAGCATTGCAGCTTGAGTCATATTGTGGCTACTACAACCACAGGGACAGATCAATTTCCCCTCAAATATGGAAGGTCACGCAGGGTGTCTTAATTTCTGGAAGGACTCTATATGTTGGCAGAAATGCTTGAGAAGGCGAAGCGGGATTGCTGGAAGATCATTCATGATACGTATCCTGAGAAGTTAGATAAACATGCCATCGTGAGAGATTTGATTGGTCGTTCATTGCAAGCTGGGGACATTGTTTTGGACGCAGGCTGTGGACATCAATCTCTTGTCCCGCAAGGGGACCACGTTCCGTTTTCGCTCATTGGGTTCGATATGGTATGGGAAGATGTTAGGCAGAACCAGTCAGTTAATCTTGGCTTAGTCTCGGATATTAATTATGTCCCATTGCGGTCCGAGTCCGTTGATATTGTGAGCTGTAACATGGTCCTTGAACATCTTCGTGAACCAGATAAGGTGTTTGGGGAACTGTCTCGAGTGCTAAGGAAAGGCGGCCATCTGATTGTCATGACCCCATCGATTTTTAATATCGTGACGATTGTGAATGGGTTGATTCCCGGCCGATTCCATCCAAAGATCGCCTATTACCTCACAGGCGTTAATGAATCGGATACCTTCCCCACGTATTACCGCGCAAATTCGATTGGTCGACTTCGACGATTGCTTGGTCGTAACCAAATGCAGGAAGCAGAAGTTCTCATGTATCAACCACCTCCCTACGCCTTTGTCTTCTCTCGTCTCATTTGCCGAATGGTCATTGCGTATTACCGTTTTATCAATACCTGGGAATGGCTTGGCCCTCTTCGTGGTGTAATTATTGCTCGGTATCAAAAAGTTGGCGATACGCAACTCTCTTAGGAAGATTGTGTGCCATTGTCTACGATGAGCACAAGAAGCACCTTTCTATGGGTCAGAAATAGTTATGGCAAGCTCAAATCCTGCCGTCTCAGCGCCGGCCCGTTGCGTATAGTCCTGTTTGGTGCCGGCCGCCATGCCCAGCATCAAACCCGTGCGATCTTGCGATGCACGGGTGCCGAACTGGTTACGGCCGCAGATACCTAATCTTACGGTGCCAGATATTCAGCTATGCAAAACAAGTTTTTCAAGAATAATTTTGACTTAATACGGCTTTTCGCAGCATTCCAGGTAGCATTCGTGCATGTGTTCCATATTATGGAAATAGAAACAACCGGGATCGTTAGATTTCTACTGCATATGTTTTATCTGTTTCCTGGTGTGCCCATATTTTTCTTTATCAGTGGTTTCCTGATCAGTAGATCATACGAAAACAATTCCTGCTCAAAGGAGTTTTTCATTAATAGAGTATTACGGTTGTACCCTGGCCTTATTGTCTGTGTCACATTCTCGATTATTTTAGTCGTGCTAAGTGGGTACCTTCAAGGTAGGGACGTTAAATGGTTTGAGTTGGTGGTACTCTTTCTCGCTAAAGCAACCTTCTTTCAGTTCTACAATCCGGAATTTATGAGGGCCTTTGGAGATGGGGTGCTTAATGGTAGCTTGTGGACTATCACTGTTGAGATACAATTCTATCTCTTAATCCCAGTATTGTTTTTTATTATTTCTCGGAGACCGCCCCAATGCACCACTAACTGTGCGCTGGTTTTATTGACGGTTCTTTTTTTTACACTCAATAGGTTTTACGCTGTACTGCCGGATATGGTGGATAAGTCACTCATCACTAAACTGATAGGGGTATCATTTTTCCCTTGGTTTTATATCTTCCTATTGGGGGTGTTGGTACAAAGAAATTTTGAGTTTTTCCACACATATTTGGGCGGGAGATTTTATCTTGCATTTCCTTTGTATCTTTTTTCTGCATACATGCTCTCAGATATTGGGAGCTCCTTCGGGAATAATAGTAATCCAGTAGTCGTTGTGTTGTTAATCATGACTGTCTTCTCTTTCGCGTACTCAATCCCAACGTTGAGTAAGAAGATATTGAAGGGGAACGACATATCGTACGGGCTATATATTTATAACATGCCAGTCGTGAATCTGCTGATATTTAGCGGGCTGTACCAGAAGACAGAATATGGGTTCGTGGCATTAGTCACCTGCATCCTACTTG
>DATHTZ010000509.1:0-6825 GCA_035462675.1 Nitrospiraceae bacterium
GAACTCAAATACGATTGGACGACAAGGCCAGATCCTGAACGGTTGCGGCTTGCGCTGCGGCAACATCCGGAAGCCCATGCGGTGGCCATGGTCCATCACGAAACGACCACCGGGCTCATCAATCCAGTCAAGGAGATCGCGGATGTCGTAGACAGCCAGAACCGGGTGTTCATTCTCGACGCGGTCAGTGCCTTGGCAGGGGAACCGCTGGACATCGCCGGGTCGCACATCTATATGGTGGCGGGCACAGCCGGAAAATGCATTCAGGGATTTCCAGGTGTGTCCTTTGTGCTCGTCCGCAAGGGATTTCTAGAACGGATGCGTGCCTACACCAGACGGTCGATCTATCTTCACATCACGCAATACGTGGATGATCAGGGCCTTGGGACGATTCCATTCACGCCGGCTGTGCAGATCTATTACGCGTTCGACGAAGCGTTGAACGAACTCATGGAGGAAGGGGTCGCCAAGCGGATACAGCGTTATAAGAAGATCGCGACCTTAATCAGAGACCGTATGGCAACACTCGGCGTGAAGCCGCTCCTGACTCCTGACAAACTGTCCAACACGATCACCGCCTATTATCTACCCGAGGGTGTGACCTATCAGTCGTTACACGATCAACTAAAAAAAGAGGGCTACGTGATCTATGCAGGCCAAGGCCAACTCCAGAGCAAAATTTTCCGTGTGGCGAATATGGGCGCCCTCACGGAGGCGCAGTTGGTCGAATTCCTTGACGTGTTCGAGCGGATTTGCGGCACAGCATGAAAGCCATCATCCTTGCAGCCGGGGTCGGGAAGCGCTTGTGGCAGGTCACGCAACATCGCCCGAAGTGCCTCATCGAGATCGGTGGGCAGGCCCTCTTGCACCGCTACCTCACATCCCTTCGAAGCGTCGGCATTCATCGCGCCGACATGGTTGTGGGCTACAAGCAGGAGATGATTCGCGCGGCTGTGGCAGCAAACGATTGTGGCATGCGCGTGAATTTCCTTGTGAATGAGCAGTTCCATCGCGGCAGCATTTCCTCACTCTGGATCGCGCGCACGGCATTGGATGACGACACGATCGTCATGGATGCAGACGTGCTTTTTCATCAAGAAATCTTGCGCCGTTTGGTACAATCTCCTTATGAGAATGCACTGCTCATGGACGACACGGTCAAGCAGACGGGGGAAGAGTGCATGGTCGTGGTCGAAGGCGGACGCGTGATTGCGCTGACGAAAACGATGCCGTTGCACTACGACTATGCCGGAGAAGGCGTTGGATTCCTCAAGGTCCGACATGCCGATGTGCCGCATGTCGTGGCATCGCTCAAGACCCATGTGGATCGTGAGGCCTGGCAGATGGAATACGAGGATGCGCTTGTGGGCTTTTTTTGCGACGTCAAAGTTGGGCATGAGAAGATCGGTGGACTCCCCTGGACAGAAATCGATTTTATTGAAGATGTGGCGAAAGCGGAACGGGATGTGTTCCCAAAACTGTAGCGGTGTTGTTCGTAAATCGCTGACCGCTTTTGCGAGATACGAGAGACGAAATATATCATGAGCGAGAGCATAGCTCAGAAGCAGACAGGCCTTCAGGGATTGAGCACGGCGATTCTCTTGCCGTCGGTGAGTCTGTTCGGCGAGCCGGCCGGATTGTATGCCGATGAGGTGGGTCCGCTCACCAGCGTGGTGGGCATCGGCCTGTTTCAGCGGACGGTGTTGACGCTGCAACGCGCCGGTATTCGACAG
This sequence comes from Nitrospiraceae bacterium, assembly GCA_035462675.1. GTDB lineage: Bacteria > Nitrospirota > Nitrospiria > Nitrospirales > Nitrospiraceae > Palsa-1315. The sequence goes on from DATHTZ010000509.1 coordinate 1,734, forward strand.
CTCATGGTGTTGGTCGGGCCGGAAGAAGATCAGCTCAAACAGGCATTGGGCAAAGGATCACGCGTGACGATCCCCGTGCGCTGGTTGCCGATTCGAGAGTTTCCGCTGGATGATCCACGCACATGGGACACGCTTGCTGCTGAAGTTCGTGGGTTCTGTCTTCTGTCCGGCGTGCAGGGGGTGTTTGCGGGTCCCTTGATCGAGAGCCTGCGACATGAGGTGCAGGAGGGCCAGGCCATCATCGTGGCACGAGCCGATAGCGAGCGAAATCGACAACCACGCCGGTCGAGTGTGCGCATGAAGGTACAGGCAGGACGACTCCTCTCGATCACCTCAAAACAGGACGAGGCAACATTGGTGGCGACAGACCTGGTAGTGCTGCCTGCCGGTTTCATGAGTGCTGCCGGTCACATCGATGTGGAAACCGGTACGGTGCCGATTCGTCGATGGCTTGAACGGGCTGCCGTGGACGGGCATGTGCGGGTGCTGTCTATAGAGACGAACCGGTCCCACTGGTATCAGGACGTGCGCGATGCCGCCGATGTCAAGGCCGCCGAGAGAAAGCTCTTCAATTCCCTCAAGAGCGAGTTCGAGGGTTTCGTCGACCGGTTCTTCAATCGGAAGGTCTCCCACTGGTTCACGCGTATCTTTCTCGCCGCAGGCTTCTCGCCGAATGTCATTACGATCCTGGCGACCCTGGTGGGGCTAGTCGCAGCCGCCGGTTTTGGCATCGGGACCTACAGCGCCGGCATCATAGCCGCGCTGTTGTTCCAACTCGCGGCGATCATCGATTGCTGCGATGGTGAAGTGGCCAGGCTGACATTCACCGAATCGCCGTTCGGGGCCTGGCTCGATATCACAATGGACAATGTGGTGCACATGGCGATCTTTGCCGGCATTGCCGTGGGCTCCTACCTGCGCATGGCTGGGAGCGACGGTGCCTGGATTCCTCTGGCCCTGGGTTCGGCAGCGGTCCTTGGAAATGGGCTCTCGTTTTGGCTCGTCACCCGCGCGCAAAAGATCAAGTCCTCGAATGGATGGAAGACCCCGGCGCAGGCTGCCTGGTCGGACTTCATGCTCAAGAATGTCGCGAGCCGGGATTTTTCCGTCGTCGTGCTGATGTTCGCTGTGATCGGCAAACTCGAATGGTTTCTTGGTCTGGCCGCAATTGGATCCGTGGTGTTCTCGCTCCTGATGCTCTGGGTCATCAGGCCTTCCGCCACAACCCGTGCTTAAAAGGTGGGCAGGGAGCGGCCAGGTGCCCTTCTTGCTCGCAGAACGCGCACGATGAAACGGTGCTCGTTCGATGCGCGCAGTCAAGGGCAACCTTGGCCACTCCCTTGCTGAAGGAGTGGAGATAAAGATACATTCCCCCATGACCTATCTGTTTTTTCTCACCGTGGATTCCTAGCCTAGCGTGCTAAAACTTTTTCTACTCGTCGTTGGCCTCCTCACCCTCGTACTCATCGTCTGGCATATCGGCCCTGGGCAGATTTACGATGCGGCGGCGCAACTCGGGCCGGTCGCGCTTCTCGTCCTGTTGATTCCCTCCCTGATCATGTATGTCGTTGAAGCGCACGGGTGGAAAGTCACGTTGGGGCCGTCGGCGAAGGATATTCCGTTCTGGCGTGTGCTTGCGATCCGGACTGCCGGTGAAGTGGTAAACATGACCACGCCGACCGCCTATGTCGGGGGTGAGCCGCTTAAAGCCTATCTTCTCAAAAAACAGAACGTGCCGATGGTGGAAGGGCTCGCCTCGGTGATCATTGCGAAAACGACGATGACGATTGCCGAAGTGTTGTTTATTTTTCTCGGCATCGCATTGGGTGTGTGGCTGTTAGGCGAGAACGATTCATCCGGTCAGACCATGGCCGCAGCACTCTTAGGTGTGGGGCTGCTGGCCTTCGGAACTGCGGCGTTCGTGTTCGTGCAGCGGCAAGGTCTCTTTACGTGGTTATTGGGATTTCTTCGGAAGATGGGGCTGAAGATCACCTATCTCGAAGCGCGTGAAGAACAGTTACGGTCATTGGATCGAACGATCTTAGCCTTCTACCGCGACAACCGTCCGGCCTTTTATTCCTCTACCGGACTGTTCTTCCTCGGGTGGATGGCGGAGGCATTGGAAGTCTACGTCATCATCTATTATCTCGGTGGTCCGGCCATGGGGCTCTCCGCCATCTCCATCGGCGCGCTCTCCGTCTTTATCAAAGGCGGCACCTTCTTCATCCCCGGCAGCCTCGGCGCCCAAGACGGCGGGAATATGCTCTTGCTGAGAGCTTTTGGCTATTCCGACGTCACCGGCATCACCTTCGCGTTGCTCCGGCGGTTCCGCGAGCTGGTCTGGATCGGAATTGGGCTGTTGTGCTTGGCAATGCTGGGTGGGCGTGCAGCGGTCATTCAGGAAAGTCGCACTCACAACTCAGGAAATGGTTCCTGATATTGCTCCTTTCACTTATGCTGATAGCTGCACCATGCTAATTCGAGACGGTTTACGCCCGCACCTTTGGCAACTCTTTCCGAAGCGTACCTTCCAGCTTCTCATCGATCCAGAAAGTCTGCATCAGCTTATCTCACCTTCACGATCGGAGATCCTTCAATTCATTGTTGACCTAAGATTGCTCAGATCACCTCTACACATTCGATTGCTGACTCCAGAGAAGCGAGATTTTCAGGAACCTCTATTTGAGCTTGTCGATGGGACTTCCTCGCCGGATGCGTATGCACCCATCAGACTTGATGAAGGCGACCCAAGGAAAATGCTATTAAACGACAACCCCTCTGCAATACGCGAGAGAGCATTCTGTGCATTGGCAATTCACGAAAAGGTTGACGGGTTAGTGACCACATCAAGGACTCTGATTGATGCGCGATATGCGCTCACGAGCGATCTGATCAACATTGTTGCACTTGATGAGCTAGCGGACTTTGTAGAAATATGCGCACATGGCCATGACGTGTTCTGGTCTGTTTCTCACTCATCTGCTCTCTATCAAGACGTTTATTATGTCTTGGTCCATCACAAATGTCACAAACTGGCAAACTGGTGGGACGCTCTTCAGAAAGAGACCCATACTGATTTGGCGCAAGAGCAACTGCGCAGTCTCGTTTTAAATCGATACCCGTTCATCCTGTACGCTAGAGATATGGTGAGATTTTATCACCTGCAACGAGACGCCTCTAGGCGGCACCGCGACTCTCATTTTAGTTTTGCGCTTTCATATCATCTTAATCAGTTCTATTTGCTGCTTTGGGGGATGTTGGATCAACTCTCCTTGCTGGCCAATTTTTCATTTGGCCTTGGCCTAGACCAGATACAGTGTGGAATTAGCAGGACCAAATTCCTGAAAGCGTTGGCGGAACAGAGACCTAACCTCAGAAATTTTCTTCTGATGCCAGTTGTCCATGATTGGATCAGCCTCATGAGCGACTTCAGGCATACCTCAGCTCATCAAGGTATTCCAATGCCAACGGAAGTGGTTGTTGATACGGAGGACTCTAAAAAGTCTAAAGAAGAAATCCTGAAAATATTGAAGTTGGAAGACTCAGACTTCGAGATGTTTAGGGAAAGTTCGTTGAGCGCTGAGGGTAAAGCATGGTTTGAGGAACAGGCTGTGTCCCAATGGCGCGACTCGAAACGAGAACGTTTAGCGGACCATATGGTCTATCTCAAGAACAAACAAGGCCACTATTTTAGAAGCCCAGTAGTCAGCATTGACCATGATCTCTCCATGCTTACCGGAATCATGGATGCATTTTTGGTAGGTATTTTCCTAAAGCAAAAGGCGAAGGGGCCTGCGGTTTCGTGAGCTGCAGGCCCCTGGAGGGCTTCCTTGTCATTCCTACTGTGGCCGTCGAACAAAATATGATGGTCTTTCCGAGCTCGCTCGTTGTCTCTCCCTTAGGATCGGCCTGGTTGATCTCTCACTGCGTGCGTCCAACGAAATCGAAATATTCCTTCAAATCTTGCTTGTACGCTCTTCCCAGCGAGAGTGACCAGGCATGCCCTTGATTGCGCGCATCGAACGAGCATAGTTTCATCGTGCGCGTTCTGCGAGCAAGAAGGGCACCTGGCCGCTCCCTCCCCGCTGTTTGACACCCCCCAAGGCCGTTTGTTACCCTCCGCGCGGATTGGCGCCTATCGCCAGGCAAGACCGAGCCTCCATGAACATCAAGGACTACCTCGAACAGAAGCGGGTCGACGTGGATCGGTTCCTCGATTCCGTCATGCCCAGCGCGGCCACGCCGCCTACCACACTCCACGAAAGCATGCGATACAGTCTCATGGCGGGAGGGAAGCGAGTCCGCCCGATCCTGACCATTGCCGCAGCGGAAGCGGTGGGGCAGCCCGCGCCGGGATTGATGCCGATCGCCTGCTCGCTCGAATTGATCCATACCTACTCCTTGATTCACGATGACCTGCCCGCGATGGACAACGACGACTTCCGGCGCGGAAAGCCGACGAATCACAAGGTCTACGGCGACGCGATGGCGATCCTGGCCGGTGACGCGTTGCTGACAATGGCCTTCGATCTCTGCAGCCATCCGGATCTGATGAAGGGCTGCGACCCGGCGCGCCAAGTGCGGCTGATTCAAGAACTGGCCTACGGGTCAGGAAACATGGGGATGGTAGGCGGTCAGGTGTTTGATATCCAGGCTGAAAACAAGGACATTGATCTTCCGACGCTCCAGAACATCCATAAACATAAGACCGGCATGTTGATTCGCGCAGCGGTGCGTATGGGCGCCCTTGCCGCCGGCGCGCAAGATCGCCAACTGGACGACCTCACAAGTTATGCCGAGGATGTCGGGCTGGCCTTTCAGATTGCGGACGATGTGCTCAACGTGACCGGGACGCGCGAGGAACTGGGCAAGAATCCCAATACCGACGCGGAACGAGGAAAGAAGACCTACCCGACGTTCTACGGGGCCGAGGGAGCTAAGAAACTAGCAGACGACTGCGTGGCCCGCGCCATCGCGCGCCTCTCCCCGTTCGGTCCGTCTGCCAACCCGCTCCGGGAGATTGCGCACTATATCACCTCGCGGAAAAACTAACAGGTGAGGAGTTAGGCGTAAGGGGTGAGGAGTGACACCC
>DATHTZ010000510.1:0-8938 GCA_035462675.1 Nitrospiraceae bacterium
GGTCCCGTGGTCCCAGGATGCCCCTGAATACCCCACGGAACCTCCAGATAGTGAGGATGTCGGAACATCGTACCCCTCCTTTTGCATGATGCTGAAACAGTCCTCCAGCATCGTTCTCGACTCGTCGAAATCCTCAACGTACCCCTGAGGGTACGCCTCCGGTTGCGACTCGCCTGCGGCCTTGCCGGACGAACTTTTTGAGCATCCCGCGAAAGTATTTTCTCACTGGGATACCCGTGCGACTGTCGAAGTTCTGGCGTGCCGAAATAGTTGTTCCACAGCCTGCTAAGCAGGGCTCATTACTCCGTAGAGGTGTGGTATTGTGATGGCGGTGATCTTCATGGGGGGGGGTCTCAGAATCCTCTCTTCGAGGAGGGCCAGAGAGAATAATTATTACTCCATAATAACCAGTTGTTAGAGCTAATCCATGCCTCCATCGCGTTGACTCTTCCCTCTGAGCCCTGTAAAGTGAAAGACGACGTATTGAGCCACGCCGACTGTCCCATCTCTCGCACTGCACTCCCTCCCACGTTCTCGTGCGTCTGATTCTCCGGTCTCCGCCGCTTCTACGCCTGAGTTCCCATTGGTTGCCACTTGTGCGTGGTGCACTACCGCTATCTCTCACGAGTGCGGGGTTATTTCCAACCGATGGGAGGCAGCGGTCCCCTGTGTTTACATATTACGATCAGTCACGTGAGAAAGGAGTGCCACATGAATCAAGAACAATTCAACGCGTTTTGGATCCAACTCAAGGCGCCACTCAAAGCGAAGTGGGAGAAGATCACGGATGCGGATCTTCTGGAGATTGCGGGAAATCTGGGCACGTTCACATCTGTGCTGGCCAAGCGCTATGGCACGACCCAGAATGGTGAAGTCAACACCTGGGCCAACCGACGCTATTCCCATTGGTCCGGGAACTATACGAGTGCATACGCGGACCCGGCGAAGGTCGCTTGACCGATCGCCCAGGGAAAGGGTGCCTGGTGCGCGGCTCGTTGGTGAAGAACATGACGTCGAGAACCCCGATGAGGGAGAAGAAAGGATCGGTCTATGAAAAAGATTGTCATCAATAAGAGCTACGACACGTTTTCGGTGAGTCATCGGGCGTTTCTACGATTACGTGAGTTGGGTCAGCAGGACGCGCTCACGGAAACGGACTTCGGCGCGTATTGGCCTGAGGCGGCGACGCCGAACGAACCGAGCCTCAATCAGTGCGGAAGACTGATCCCACGAGACGACTTGAAATTGGCCCAAGTGGTGGAGGAACTCGGTGGGGCGGCCAATGGCCATGGCGCAGAGTTGCGGGTGGTTACAATCCCGGACGATGTTCGATGGGTTATCAGTGCCGAGGGCGGGGTGGAGCACGTCAGCGAAGTTCACCGGACCTGGGCGTAAAGAACCGAAATTGAGCGCCTGTCCGCATGGATATCACCATCATGCGGACAGGGTGCTGAAAAAAACGCTCTTCTATCCAGGACTAGCCACACAAGGCCATTTCTTAGGCCCTCTCCAGAAGATGCCCCTGTGCCATGTCCTGTGACCGATCCATGAATAACTTGGCGCGCTGAAATGCGTTGGTTCTCGCTTCCAAGTCCGTTTTATAGCCTCTCGACAAATCCTGGCCTTGTAGGCCGCCGTCGAGATGGCTGAACGCCGGAATCGAAAACTTGCACAACCATTTACCGTTCTTGATCTGGTTGCTGACCAAGATAACTTTCTGGCCTTTGGAGTAGCAGGTTTCTGTCATGGTGTTGCCTCCGATTCGAGTAAAGTGCTGAAAAGCTTGCCAAGCTTTCATGTGCGAGATGGGTAGATCAAGCGAGACAGATGATGTGCAAGCGTTGATTCTTCCGGTCGGCCCATCCCGCCAATCCGTGAGTCTCGGCCTACCGCTAGGCTAGCTTGACGAAGCGATCCGGCGCCAGCACGCTGTGCAGCGATTGCGTGACAGCGCGGCGATAGGGTGCCTTTTGTCGCAGCATGATGACGAGGTCTTCATCGTCGATCAAAATAGATAAGTCGCTCTCGGTCACGAGCTGTCGATCCGGCGCACCGATATTCATGCGATATTGTGTCTTTCCATCCGGATTCCGGTTTGGTCCGGTGACGATCTCGGTGAGCCCATCGATGAATCCGACATGTCCTTCATGCCGGTGCTTGACCTTCGTGCCGTCAGGAATGCGGACCCAGGCTGTGTCTGTTCGTGGATGCACAGGCTTCATGGGTTTCGTGGTCATGGTCTCTCCCTGTAATCTGTTATGGAGTGAGGAGTCACTCCGGTTTTTCATTGCCCACCCCGCAGTTGCGGAGATGTCGAGGCACCGTTTTCTTGCGAGTGGCCTCGCGATCGATCACGAAAAAGAGTCGGCACGTCGTTGACGGATGAGCAGCCGAGACTCAGGAACGATCCTGCGGGGCGTCGTCAGCACGGAACGAGACGCGAGGAAAGGGCCGTATCCATGATTCAATACAACCTAACTACTATACCACACACGCGTCTGTTATAGCGAATAGCGAATGGAGTGCCAAGGTGATAAACGGGAGTGATTTTGGCCTCGTTCCTTGGAGTCGGACTGCTACGTCACACGAACGAGATGTCGGTAGGAACTGTGCTCGCTACTCCTTCCTAACAGGCTAGGCTGGCTGATCCTCAATTGCGCACAGTACGCGACCGGCATCTATCTAAATGCTCCCTCCAAGTTCGCTAGTTCTCTTTCCCAGGATAGGGCGGACTGATCTTCCACCGCGCGCGTCGAACGAGCACATTCTGATCGTGCGCGTTCCGCGAGCAGGAGAACGGCCAGGCTACCCTTCCCATCCTTCTGCGATCGCGCGTTCCAATCTATTACATCACTTCCAAGAGGAGTGGCCTAGGCTGCCCTTTACTGCGCACATCGAGCGACCACTGCTTTATCGTGGGGGCTCTGGGAGCAAGAAGGGCGCCTGGTGGCTCCTCTCTCCCCTATTGCTGAATCGCGGAGAGCAACCATTTCCCACTCTGGTATTGCATGAATGTCCACACTTCGCTGGATTCGGTCGGCGTCTCTTCGCTGCCCTCAACGAGATAGCCTGGTTCTCCCCGCCGCTTGGTTAAGGATACGGTGTAGTCACGGGCACTCCAACGAAGCCCGATCGTTGCGTAGTGCGTCGTGTCTTCGATCCAGGTTTCCCGAACATCTGCCTGTACAAGCACCACGTCCTCTACATGATTGGCGATGTCGAGACTGGTCTGTTCGGCCAAGGCGGTGCTGAAATACGACAGCATTTCGGGTGTGACGGACCGCCGTAATCCTGCCAGGTCTTGGTTGCTCCAGGCCGTCTGAATGTCAGTCAGCAGTTGTTGAAAGGCCGTTTTGTCAGCGGAGGTGACTTCGCTGACCACTGCCGTGGTCTGGAGGGTGGTGGCGGAAGCTTCTCGTACCAGACTGCTGCTGACTGCGCTGCTCCGCGAGATTCCTGAAAAGTCAGGAACGGGTCGCCGTACCCTCATAAAGTAAAAGAATGCTCCGGCTCCTACCAGTAGGAGAAGGAGGAGTATCCCGGTGGAGCCGAATCCCCCGGCAGCCGTGCCGGTTTCGCCGGCATCGGTGGTACTCGCAGCACTGCTGTTTGTTGCTCCGAACAACATATGGCCGATCCATGATCCGGCGACGCCGGCGGCGATGCCAGTCAGCAAGGGGTTACGCTGCATAAACGAGGGCTGCATGGCTGGCGCTGGTTGGGACGTATGAGATGGGCCACTGGACGCTGATGGTGGAGCGGCTGCGGACGGCTTTGGTGTCGTCGACTGCTCAATCGGCTTCGCTCCGTTCTGGTCATAGGTGCGTGATCCACGGCTGCCGATGCTCCCTGAAGGACTACTGCTTCTTGAACCGCTGGAATATCCCCCACCATATCCGCCGCCTCGCGCTCTCGCGAAGGAGAGGGACGGGAGCCCGATCAGCGCAATCACGATAATTCCGGCAATGATTTTTGTCGTGTTCATGTGTATCCTTTCTATCGATGTCGCAGGTCAATCAACCGCACGCCACCATCCTAGCAGAAACAGTCCTATGAAAACCTATTATTCGAGAACTTCCCCGAGACGTGCCATTATCCCGGGCGAGGACCTTCTGAATTTCTCCAGTTTGCCCTAAAGGGGAGCAGCTAGACTGTCCTTCACTGCGCGCATTGAGAGAGCACATTCTGATCGTGCGGCCTTAGCGAGCAAGAAGGGCTCCTGGCCGCTCCTTCTGATTCTTTTTCGCCTTCCCGGGATGATATGATCAACGCTGTTCCGCAGAACGAAATATCTTATCCATACTTTTACAAGGAGTCCATGCCCATGAATGTGGCACGTAACATCATCGGAGTCTCGTTGGGGGTCCTGCTGTTCTCGGGTATTGGCTTTGCGGCAGAACCGGCTGAAGTGGAAAAGTTTGTGAAGGCCCGCGTTGATATCGGTGAGATGATGACGAGCTACTTTCAGGGCGGGGGGATGTTCAAGGATGGGCAGCGGCCGTCGGCTGAGCAGATGAAGGAGATGGGAGCGGACATCCACACGAAACTCGGCAAACTGTTGGAAAAATATGATCTGACGGTCGAGGAGTATCGAAAGCGCAGCCCGGAGGTCTTCGCCGATGAGGCGGCGGTGAAGGGCTATCTCAACGAACATCCAGACATGAAGGCACGATACGAGGCGCTCCCGTTGGATCGGATGGGACGCGGTGGCAGCACCGGGCGAGGGTACTAACCCGCATGATTCATGGGTCTCAATCGAAGCGTTCGAGTCCCATGTACGAGCGATGTAGAGTTCGTTCCCATCTACTATGTCGGAGAACGGGATGATCATCACAGATACTGAATCGGCTGATATCCACACTCCCACTGGGCTCATGCGCACGTATCTGTTTCGGCCAGTGGCTGAGGGGAGGTATCCAGGCCTGGTACTGTTCTCGGAGATCTTTCAGGTGACAGGGCCGATTCGGCGCGCTGCGGCGATGTTGGCGAGCCACGGGTTTGTGGTGGTGGTTCCAGAGATTTACCACGAACTGGAACCGGCCGGCACCGTGCTGGCCTATGACGAGGTCGGCGCCGAGCGCGGCAACCGGCATAAGACCACCAAGACATTGTCGAGCTATGATGGCGATGCGAGAGCGGCGTTGGATTTTCTCATGTGCTCAGCGCACTGTACCGGCAGGCTGGGTGTTATGGGGATCTGCATCGGGGGGCATTTGGCGTTTCGTGCGGCGATGCAGCCTGACGTGTTGGCCACCACCTGTTTCTACGCAACCGATATCCACAAGCGTAGTCTTGGCAAGGGCATGCACGACGACAGTCTGGATCGAATCGGGGAGATCACGGGCGAGCTGTTGATGATCTGGGGCAGGCAGGACCCACATATTCCCGGCGAGGGGCGAGCGCTGATCTACAACGCTCTGAGTGATGCCGGGGCACATTTCCAGTGGCATGAGTTCAACAACGCGCATGCTTTTCTTCGCGACGGAGGTCCCCGTTACGATCCCGCTACGGCTCGAATCTGTTACGACATGGCGCTGGAACTGTTCGCCCGCAAATTGGGAGAAGGCGACCGACTCACGGCTGCAGCCGCCACTAAGAACGCACATTAACGCAACTGTGGGGTTGTGCTCTTCCGAGGCCTGACCTTCTCGCCCGGTCCGGACATTTCGTTTCGATACTCTGTTGCATGTGTTTCGGGACGATACGCATGAGCCATGACGCGTGAAGAGTGAGATAGGCGAGAAAGACACGACGTGTAAGATGGGCGCACGAATCACCTCAGGCATGAACCGGAGTAGGAACTCCGAACCCCGAGCGTCGAATCGCTCCTGTCTCGCGCGACTAGCCGCACGTTTATTGACTCTCCTCTGACCCCTCCATATAATGCCGCTCGACCATAGATTTTTACTGCCTTTCCAGACAGTTATGACTTCATTCTCCAAGGCATCAGCGGCGGGAAAATGGGATAGGATTCGTGCGGAACTCTCCCATGCCTTTTCGACCACATCCGGGGCCGAGGTGTTCACGAGTGAAGACCTCGCGCTGCTTGACCGGGTGGCCGATGCGGTGGTGAAACGGGGTATGGCTGCCCCTGCCACTGTTTTTCTGGACTCGCTCGGTCCTATGAACTTTCTCGGCAGTCAGGCGCTGTATTTCCTGACCCCAATCGTTGAATGGGCTTTTCAAGCGAAGGAAGTCGAGCAAGTGGCTCGGTTGCTTGAGCGACGCGATACGATCTCCCGCCTCATCGCCATCATTGACACGAAGTCTGCTCCCCAGGCTCCTCAAGGAGCCTCCGCTCAATGAGTGTGCCGAGTCCAGCGCCTATCAAGCCGGTGGCCGACCATTCCCTCAACGTCATCGTGGCTACCGACTGTGGCAGTACCACGACCAAAGGCATTCTGATTGAGAAGGTCGGCGATGAGTACCGGCAAACCTATCGCGGGGAAGCTCCGACGACGGTGGAAGCGCCGTTCGAAGATGTGACGCGCGGGGTGCTGAACGCGATTGCTGAAATTGAAGAACTCTCAGGGCGAAAAATCCTCGACGGTGACAAAATCATCACGCCCTGTCGCGATGCGAAGACCGGTGTCGATATCTATATTTCCACCAGCAGCGCGGGCGGCGGTCTGCAAATGATGGTGACCGGGGTTGTGCAAAACATGACGGGGGAAAGCGCGCAGCGTTGCGCGCTGGGGGCAGGGGCAATTGTCATCGATGTGTTGGCGTCGAACGATGGCCGGTTGCCACATGAAAAGATCGAACGGATCAGGACGATGCGACCCGACATGATCCTGATGTCCGGTGGGACGGACGGAGGGGCCGTCACCCATGTGGTCGAGATGGCGGAGTACATTGCTGCGGCGGAGCCACGCCCCCGGTTCGGAGCGACCTACAAGCTCCCATTGATATACGCGGGCAACAAAGACGCGCAGCCGCAAGTGAAGAAGATCCTGGGCGAGAAGGCTGCGCTGGTGCTGACTGACAACATTCGCCCGGTGTTGGAACGAGAGAACCTCGCACCGGCACGGAACAAGATTCACGATCTGTTTCTCGAACATGTCATGCAGCAAGCGCCAGGCTATAAGAAACTGATCGTGATGACTGGTGCACCGATCATGCCGACGCCGGCGGCGGTCGGCGTCATTATGGAAACGATCGCCAAGCGGGGGCATTTGAACTTGATTGGGGTGGATATCGGCGGCGCGACCACGGACGTGTTCTCGGTCTTCGAGGGACTCTTCAATCGGACCGTCAGCGCGAACCTTGGCATGTCGTATAGTATTTCCAACGTGCTGGCGGAAGCAGGGCTCCCCAATATCATGCGCTGGGTGCCCTTCACGATCGACGAACAAACGCTCCGCAACCGGATCAAGAACAAGATGGTCCGTCCGACGACGATTCCGCAGACGCTGGATGAGTTGCAGATCGAACATGCGATCGCCCGTGAGGCGCTCCGGCTCGCCTTGATCCATCATAAATCCCTCGCGACGGCCCTCAAGGGCATACAGCAAGAGCGCACGATCTCGGATGTGTTCGAGCAGCAGCAGTCCGGCAAGACATTGATCGATATGCTCAAGCTCGATTTGATCGTCGGGAGCGGCGGGATTCTGTCCCATGCGCCTCGCCGCGTGCAATCGATGCTGATGATGGTGGATGCCTATGAGCCGCTCGGAGTGACGAGGCTCTCGGTGGACAGCATCTTCATGATGCCGCATCTGGGCGTGCTTTCGACGATCAATGAGAAGGCGGCGACCGATGTCTTCGTCCGTGATTGCATGGTGTACCTGGGGACCTGTGTCGCGCCGATCGGGCAGGGGAAGGACGGAGAGCGGTGTGCGGACTATGCCATCACGTTTCCAGACGGGCGAGTGGACAAGGGGACACTCGCGTTCGGCGATCTGCGGCTGGTTCCCTTGGCCGGCGATCAAAAAGCCTCGATCACAATTCAGCCGGTGAAACAGGTGAATCTTGGGGCAGGGGTGGGAGTGTCGGTCACGCGAGAGGTGCAAGGCGGCGCGGTGGGGCTCTTGCTCGATGGGCGAGGGCGTCCGTTGCAGTTGCCGACCGACCACGTGGCCAGAGTTGCCGCGTTGACGAAATGGTACGACGCAGTCGAATTGTATCCGACTGCGAGTTAGAAATTTTGAATTATGAGTTCTGAGTTGTTCATTCACAAACTCAGCACTCAAAACTTACAACTCTTAACTGGTCTATGGCCCATTCTTACACCCCAGGCTTAACTGTTACAGAACACACAACGATCCGTCGTCGACGGATGTTGTCGCTGCCTGGCAGCGTGCTGGTTGCAACCGGGGAGATCGTGCGGGCGAATCAGGCGGTGGCTCGTGCGGAATTGCCCGGGAAGGTCTATCCTCTGAATCTCGCCAATCAGTTGGGCGTGGCGCCGGATGAGATCCACGAGTATTTGATCAAGAAGGCCGGCGACTCGGTTCGGAAGGACGAGGTCCTGGCTGAGAACAAACCGCTCTTCAAGTGGCTCAAAACAGAAGTCCGCTCACCGATCACTGGCACCATGGAATCCATGTCAGCTGTTACGGGGCAGGTGCTGCTGCGGGAGCCGCCGCGTGTGCTGGAGTTATTGGGCTATGTGGACGGGCGCATTGTCGAAGTGATTCCACAGCAAGGCGTCGTGGTTGAAACGGATTGCAGTCTTGTGCAGGGCATCTTCGGCATCGGCGGTGAGACCAGGGGTGAGATTGTGCTCGGGGTAACATCGCCGGACGAAGCGCTCTCGCCTCGTCACCTCACCGCAAACATGAAAGCTAAGGTCGTTGTGGGTGGCTCCTTCGTCTCTTCAGATGCGCTGGCTCGCGCGAAAGAGGTGGGGGTTGCGGCCTTGGTGATCGGCGGCATCCATGACAAGGATTTGCGTGCATTGTTGGGCTACGACCTTGGTGTGGCCATCACGGGGACG
>DATHTZ010000511.1:0-2047 GCA_035462675.1 Nitrospiraceae bacterium
GGGGTCTGCGGCACTCAGCCCCGTGTTTGAAACGGTAGTGACAACCGGCACAACTTCGCCCGCGAAGACCGTCCCGAGTAGATTCGTCAGTGACACGACACGCAGGTCGGGGGATCGGTGTTACCTAAGCACTTAGAAGGAATGAGCATGAAGAATGTTTAATCGTTCGCGTGAGCAGCCTGGCAGGGTGTCGCAATGATAGATGGGTAGGGATATGTGAGGGGGGCCTCCCAGCGCGTGTGGCGTAACGTCAGCGCAAATAGGCGCACATCAGAGGACGGAGCTTGATGAGGGCAGCCTCCCATTCCCAACTGTGGACAATGGCATCCTGGAGCCAGCGGGTGAATTGACCGCTCCAGCGCGTGATCCGGCGCAACGCTTTGACCCAAGGAGACACCTCCTTGCCTTTCTGGCGCGCCGTCTCCTTCCGTTTCTTTAAAGCCGCCTCATACTTGATCTCCACCTTCTCGTCCCGAATCCCTTCCTGAACTTCCAAGCGTTCGCTCAAGAGCAACAGGAGGTTGTGCGTCAGGACCAGAAATTCATTCTGAACTTGCCCAGGCACCGGACCCACCCCCCAGGATCGCTTCTCCCCCAGGAGATTCTCGCAGACATCGAAGAACTTCTCGATGTCCCACCGGAGCCGATAGAGCTGGGCGATGACTCCCGGAGGCAAGTGAAATTCGGTGGTCAAGAAGTCATAGATCTCCCCGCTCTCCGGGTCCTGATAACGAATGCGTCGAAATTCCCCCGCTTGGGCAAACCACACTCGCTCATCGGAAAGGACTCCTTGATTGCGACGGTCCTTCTTGTCCCACTCCAAGGCTTTGGCCTGGCGCACCACCAAGTTCTCTTTCATGCGCGTGATCACCGTGAAGCCGCCCCTGAACTTGGCTCCGCGCAGGAACTCAAAGTCCACCGCGACCGGGTCAATGACCACAATGGTCCCCTTGGCGTTGGGTCGCCAATGAAAGTCGCTCCACGGACGGGCTTTGACCGCCGACCATTCGTGTTGATGGCCGTCGGTTTGGGCGAAGACCCTGGCGCCACCGGTGCGCAGATTGCGCAAGAACAGGCCGGTGACGGTGTCGGGCACCTCGCGCCGCCCGCCGGCCGTCGTGGCGGGAGGTTCATGGGTGGCATGGCAAACATCGTGTCCATCCAGGGCCAAAACATCCCTGCCTGCCAATTCCGGGAAAGCCGCGAACCGATCCTCGGCCGGCTGGGGCATCTGAGATACCATCGTGTTGAGTTCGTGAATCATGCCCAAGCGGCGAGCACTACTGGCAGCCCCGAAATAGGCCTTGAGGGAGACATCGGACACGTCGCACTGACGGACGGACTGGAGGAAGGCGCGGCCGGATGGATGCAAGGTGTTGATGCGGCGGACACCCAAAGTAACGAACTCGGTGTCGGAGAAATCGAGGCCGTCGAGGTAATTGTCCAGACTCGGGATGAGGGTGAGAGCTGGTTGGAGAAAAGCGTCGTTGACGATGAGTTTCATAGGTGCAAACCAGAGTATAGAAGTGTGTCGAAAAAGCGAGCGCATAATGCATATATTATAACTATATTTGGATCTGGCATACGAGTTTCTATACGCCAATTCTACGCATCGAAATCGCCCACCTTCCAAAGACCCTCGGAGACGTTTCCGACGCCTTGGCCGGGCTGCCAGGGCCATTAAACGGGCGTTTACAGCGAGTTTAAAAGCCACCCCCAAACCTAAGCGCTGCCCTTGCTGCGTGTCGCCCGCCTTCAAAATGGGCATCCCTGAGCTGCATTGGCACTTTGGCACGGTTTTAATGGGGGGAGCCAATCAGCTATACGTGTGTAAAAGTCATGGCATACACAGCAGCGCTATAAACGCTCTAATACGTCACTATAACGCTGCGGAAGTTTGACCTACGTAACACCGATCCACCGGCCAGGGTGATGATCACGCCTGAGGCGGTCACTTTGCGGATGCTATGGTTGGCCGTGTCCGCGACGTAGAGATTGTCGACGGCATCGCCGGCTAAGCCGAAAGGCCCCTCGGGCCAAGCACCCA
>DATHTZ010000512.1:0-8366 GCA_035462675.1 Nitrospiraceae bacterium
CCCATCGTACATCCAGCTCATATCCGGTGCAGAAATAGAGAAGCCAGGATTGCCGCGGTATTCGGACAATCCTGGCTCCCCCTGTTACTCACTCAACCGACTGACTCACACTCTTGCCACGCACGTTCATTAGGAGCTGAAGGAGCTGCCACAACCACACGTCGTCTTCGCTTGCGGATTCTTGATCGAGAACCCGGACCCTTGGAGGCTGTCCACGTAATCGACTTCGGCACCCTGAAGAAGCGGAGCACTCTGGGAATCCATGATGACCTTGACGATACCCTTCTCCACCACGGTGTCGTCGTCGCCCATCTTCGACTCGAAGGCCATCCCGTATTGATATCCGTGGCACCCGCCGCCCTTGACATAGACGCGCAGGCCGACGATATCCTTCTCTTCCACCATCAATTCCTTGATCTTTTGTTCCGCCACCGCCGTAATTGTCAGCATTGTAATCCTCCTCGTGTGGCCAAGCCGTCCCTCAAAGACCTGCCTGGATTGATTTAGTGTAACATCTCTTTACTAGATTTCAAGACCCTGCGACTCCGACTGCGGCATTGTGGGCGCAACCCACTTGCCGTCCGGCACCCGAACAACCACGTCTCCGAGCACTTTGGCCTGGCATCCAAGACGATGCCACGGCTCGCTGAGGGCTTCCCGATCGAGAAGATCTTGCTCATCGAAGTCGATCTCCGACAGGTTCTCGGCCCCCATCTGCACTTCGACCCGACAGGTGGTGCAGGAGGCGTTCCCGCCACAATCGTGGTTCAACCGACACCCGAGAAGCTTCGACGCCTCCAACAACGACGTATTGGCCTCAACCTCTCCACTTCTGCCTTCAGGAAGAAGAAACGTCACACGCGGCATCGCAAATCTCTCCTCATTGCACCGTGGCGCCGACCGCCACCGGCTGATAGGGGCAGCGCTGCAATCGGATATGTTCTTCAAACTCGTGACGGAACAATTTCATGCTGCTCTGAACCAACACAGCAGCCCCGGTCACCAGCGTGCAATAGCCCGTCCCCTTCACAAATCCACAGAGCTGGAGGAGGCTCTCCATATCTTTTTCCGTCCCCTCTCCCTGCTCGATCTTGGTCATCAGCGCGGCGAGATTGATGGTCCCCATTCGACAGGGCGGGCACTGCCCGCAACTCTCGGCCTTGAAGAAATTGGAGAACTTGAGCGTCAACGCCACCATACACGTGGCATCATCGACCACGATCACGCCAGCCGACCCAAGCCCCGTGCCGGCTTTCTTCAACGAGTCGAAATCCATCGTCAGGTCGAGCTGATCGGCAGTGACCATCGAAAACGCCGGTCCACCAGGGAACACCGCCTTGATCTTGCGCCCGCCTGGCACCCCCCCTCCACACCTGTCCACCAGTTTCCGAATTGTCGTACCCATCGGCATTTCGTACACACCGGGCCGATTCACAGCGCCACTCAGGGAAAACATCATCGTGCCCGGGCACTTTTCTGTACCGACCTGCGTGAACCAAGCCACGCCTTTCAGGAGTATCCGCGGAATGTTACACAAAGTTTCAACGTTATTGACCAGCGTCGGCTTCCCATAGAGACCGAAGTCTGTCGGATAGAACGGAGGCTTCTGTCTCGGCATCGCCGGACGCCCTTGCATGGATTCGAGCATCGCGGTCTCTTCACCAGCCACATAGCTCCCGTGGCCTTCAAAGACTTGTAGTTCTAGGTCTACGCCACTTCCCAGGATGTTATTGCCCATGAACCCTTGAGCCTTCGCCTGGTCCAAAGCTTTCTTCAGATTCTCCCGCTCTTCGTGGTACTCATGATTCACATAGATAAAGGCCGCCTTCGCTTGGACCGTGTAGGCCGCGATAAGGCAACCTTCAATAAGCTGGTGTGGCGCCTGCTTGAGCAAGTAACGATCTTTAAACGTCCCTGGCTCATGTTCACCAGCGTTACAGACGAAATAGTGTTCCTTCACCCGATGATTCAGGACCTTCTCCCACTTGATGCCGGTGGGAAAGCCTGCGCCCCCTCGCCCGCGGAGCCCGGCTTTCTTCAGTTCATTCACGATATCGTTCGCGCTCAGCTCTTTGATGCACTTTTCCCAGGCCTCGTAGCCCCCGACCTTTCGGTAGGCCTCGATATCCCAGGGAGCGCCATCGAGCGTTTGGAGAACTCGCGGTTCGGTCGCAGTCGTCATACGTCCTTGCTTACCTATTTGGCTCAACGAATGGAGCGATACTATAAGGTGCCTGGCCGGTACTCGTCAAGATAATGCCATGACAATAGGCCTGAATCTCAACGACTTAGGGCCACTGACCCATCCAGGACTGGGCATATGGGCCATCGGGTTGTAAAAGGTAAGACGTGAAAGGTGAAATGTATCGCGTTGGGGATAAGAGCGTATGGCTAATGGCGTATAGCTGACAACAAAGACACTCCTCTTCTTTTCGGACCATAGGCCATTGGCTATATGCTTTCTTCTTTGGACGAGAGAGATGAGCTGCCTACCGGCGGGCTTTCCCGCCGGCATGTCACACAGCATCTTACCTGAGGTGGCTGCCGGCTCCCATGAATAACAGCATAGGGATCGACAACATAAAGTTGACCCGAGAAGCGAGGAGCGCGGTCCGACCCCACTGAGCCATTTCAGGTGGCGCAGGAGTCCCCTGGGCTGCCGCCGTTACGGCCGCAATAATCCTCCGTTGATTCGGCCAAATAATCGCGTGAACATTGGCCATCATGATGATACCCAACAACCCGCCGATTCCTAACGCGATCGCGCCGGTTCCACCTCTTTGATACATGTAGAGGTACAACACAATCCCCGCAAGCACCGTGACCGTCGCGCCATGACGGAACCAGTTGAGCGCGGCGGGCATCAACTTGGGAATCACGATGTTCTTGGTGGGGCCATCCAGGCTCTTCAAGAATGCCGCATTGATCAGGTTGAAGAAATACAACAACCCGATCCAGACGATCCCAGCCAAGAAATGGGTCCAGCGTAACAGCAAACCGAACCAATCGGCATCACCGACCGGTATGCCGACCATAGCGAGATATCCCATAATCAATACCACCGCGAGCGCAAATCCTACGCTCATCGTCTGCATCGGACTTTCAAGAAATTTCATAGCGTCTCCTCATTTAGTGCACTATCAGCCTGCTCTCTGTACTGTAGGCACTCTTCTCCTGTCAAGCAACCGATGCCTGCGGGTCGGCAGTGATATGGCCAACTGACTATACATTTTCTCAATTTAGGTCTATTGACGCATGATGTTTGACGGTAGTCTTACGCCATGAGGCGATCGACTGCCGCGCAAAGCTCGCGTACCGCGCGGGCAGAGGTGGCTAATGCTACCCGCTCCTCCGCCGTCAACTCATATTCGACTACCTGTTCCGCCCCGCCTCGGCCCAGCTTGACCGGTACACCGACGATAACATCCTGCAATCCATATTCGCCTTCACAGAGCACCGCACAGGGCAATACCCGCTTCTGGTCCTTGACGATCGCCTCGATCATATCGACAACCGAGGCCGATGGGGCGTAGAATGCGCTGCCTGTTTTTAACAGGCCTACGATTTCGGCACCCCCCTCGCGTGTCCGCTTCACAACCGCCTCCAATCGGTCCTTCGACATCAACTCCGAAACCGGCTTCCCCTTCACCGTCGTATACCGCGACAACGGCACCATCGTATCGCCATGCCCGCCCAATACCATCGCGGCCACGTCAGGCCCGGATACACTCAATTCAGCGGCAATGAAGGAACGCATGCGGGCGGAATCGAGCACTCCCGCCATACCCAAGACCCGCGACTTCGGCAGCCCGCTCACACGATGCGCCACATGGACCATGGCATCCAGTGGGTTGGTGACGAGGATCAGAATGACGTTCGGGGATCTCGACACCAGTTCCGAGACGACCGACTTGACGATCTTCGCGTTCGTAGTCAACAACTCATCACGGCTCATCCCCGGCTTGCGGGGAATTCCGGACGTGATCACCGCCACCGACGAGCCGGCCGTTTCATCATAGCCGTTGGTGCCCACCACGCGGGTACTATAGCCGCAAACTGGCCCGGCCTGTGTGATGTCGAGGGCCTTACCTTGCGGGACGCCCTTGACAATATCGACCAGCACCACTTCGTACTCGTCCTTCTCGGCCAGCCGCTGCGCCGTCGTGCCGCCGACGTTCCCCGCCCCCACAACCGTAATCTTCGGTTTGCCCATACGCTCCTCCGGTCCAGTTTTGAGTAATGAGTTCTGAGTTGTTCTATTCGCTCCGCAACTCAAAACTCATAATTCAGAACTCCTCAGTGTTCGTGTTCCGTCCAGCCTGCAACTTTAAAATTGATCGTGCAGACAAAATTGTCCCCATCATAGAAATTGACTTTGATCTTCTTCTTGCCATACGTCTTCTCCAGAAAGGCATCCGGATCATCGACCAATTCCTGATACCCCCCCGCCGGATATTCGCCGAGGTCGTGGAACACCACGATCATCCCCACTTTGACCTCTTGAAGGATTTTGGCCCAACAACGGGGATAGACCTCCCAAAACTTGGCTTCGATCAGATCCTTCGTCGGCTCCTGGCGATCTTCCCCCGGTTTAATAGGCTGTGCAAACTTCGCCAACCGGCGGACATAGGGATACTGATGCCCCGTAAACAGTTTGTATAGCCAAGGTGGCACGGTCGGTCGTTCAGTTTCGTTTGCCATCTTCTGTCTCTCGTGAAAGGTGAAACGTAAAACGTGAAAGGACTAGCTCTTGAATACTGCCTTCCGTTTTCCGACTCCATTTACGTCTCACGTTTCACCTTTCACGTTTTACGTGGTCAAGCGTTGATAGATCCGCGGCAATCGCTTTGGCAAGGCTTCAAGATGATCGATGACCGCGAACTGCACGTCCCCGTACATTCTCCGGACATAGCCATCGGCCTCCCGATCGATCGTGATACAGAATGGATGCACTCCTTGCTGACGCGCCTCCCGTAACGCAACTTTGGTATCTTCCAGCGAGTACTCGTCTTTATAGCCGTCGTCGAGTGGGCGCCCATCGCTGATGAGGACGAGCAGTCGAGTTCGCGCTCCCCGCGCCAGCAATTTGGCCGTGGCATGGCGAATGGCTGCTCCGTCACGGTTTTGCTGCATGGGAGCCAGTCCACCCAAACGCTGCGCCGCCTTCCCGCCCAACCGATCGTCAAAGTCCTTGACTACAAGAAAGTCCACTTGCCCACGGCCCTGGCCCGAATAGCCGTAGAGCGCATATTGGTCTCCGACCGCCTCAAGCGCTTCACACAAGAGCACCAACCCCTCTTTCTCCAGATCGATCACGCGGCGACCACTGTCCAACTGTCGACTGGTCGATCCGCTCACATCGACAAGAAAGGCGGCCGCGACATCCCGCTCTTTTCTCTCCCGCCTGACGTAGATCCGGTCCGACAGATCTGACCCCGCCGCCCGCTCGGCGCACAGACGAACCGCCGCATCCACATCGAGGTCGTCACCGTCGGCTTGGCCCGGCACACGCCGCAATCCTGGGGGCCGCAGGCTTTCGAAGAATCGTCGCAGGGCCGAAATCTCGCTCCCGTGCGCGCTCAACGTGGCGCCTACGATATCCCCACTCCCCTCCTCCGCGGCACGTTCGACGACGCGACACCAGTTGAGGCGATAGTCGTCGATCCCCTGATCCCATTCTGGATAACGCACCGTACGATCGCCCGGCCCCACATAATCGACCGGCGCCGGCTGCTCAACCTTCAAGGCCAGGAGTTCTTCTACATGGGAGGGCAACTGCCATCCCCCGGCAAGCCTATCGCTCTCAATTTCTGTACGCGTTCCCTCTCGATTTGGTTGACCCTGGGCCAGCGACTCCTGCACTCCACCGGCCGCGCTCGCCATCTGTTCGATGTCCTCTGATTGTTTCTGATCGTCCGATGCCCGCCCGTCCCAATCATGCTGACGAATGAACTCGGGATTCATTGCCCCACGATAGACCCAGTTGGTCACGGGGTGATAATCTTCACCGGTCTGATCGGACGCGGATGGGCCTACACCCAAATCCTCTGACGTATCATCGGCTTGGTCGGCTTGGATCATCGCCCCCTTCGGCGCCAACAGCTCTTCAAGCTGTACGTAGAGCGCATGGGCCAGGCGCACGGCCTGTTCCGCAGTCGCGTTTGGAGCCAGAATCGTCTGGCACATCGGCCAGAGTATGGCGATCTCATCCTTAATGGCTTCGTGAATCGCGACAGGTTGTGAAGCGGCAGTCGAGAGCTGGAGCAATTGATCGACGACAAGTTCTTTGACGGTCAGCCCATGTGTCAGTGAACGCGTGGTGACTGCCTCTCGCGCGAATCGCTGCAGATCCCGCTGAAGCCCCGGGTACTCCTGCTGCAACAAAGACTCTACCCGCGCATCCTCCACAAGCATCCATAAATCCTGGATCAGTCCCGGATGCGGATACAAACGAAACAGCGCCGCCAAGGTGTCCGGTACAGCCTGTTTCACCCGGCCATACTTCTGCCGCACAGCCATGACTAGGTCTGCAAGTGGCTCAAGAGTCAGCCGGTACGTCCCAAACTCCACATGCCCCGCTTCGTGAGCCGCCATCACCAGATATAAACGTGTATTTTCCTCGACCGTAGGGTAGCGACGAAGGAGCGCCGGCAGCGCAATAATGCGCCCGTCCTGGCTCACCGCAGCCCGCGCAGACGTCTCTTGGCTCAGCGAATCTGGGAGCGCCTGAATTGTTAGATCCGTTCCACAGAGCCCTTGCACGAAGAGCTTCACAGTACGGGCCACCTGTCGAAGCGGCACACCGCTTAAAGCCGCTTCCACCGACGTGAGCGCCTTCTGCGACTCCAGGGCAAAATAGGCTTTGGCTCCTTCGACGCTGTAGGCCAGGACTTCCATCCCGGCTGTGAACCAGGCCTCGAAGCGAGCCGTGGCCTCGGCAGACTCACCGATCACGCTTATCAGTTCGGGCGCGCGCCGCAAATAGGCCAGCGCCGTGTCTGCGTCACGCTCTGCAACCAAGGCTCCGTACTGTAATATTTTTAAGCGCCATTCCTCATTCGGCACGGCACGCAATAGGCGCGGCGACTCCGATAACCAGGCAATGCCAGCCCCGGCATCTCGTTCAGCCAGCAACGACCCGACCGTAACGACCTTGGCCCTCACCGACAGATCTTCGAGGTCGCCGAGGATGAGCGGACTGGTGCGGAGGAATTCAATGGTTCCGAAATAGTCCGTCCTACCGAAACTATTCTGAGAAATGAGCTTCAATCCGAACGTCGCCCAGACCCTGGCATCCTCAATGGGCAACACACGGGCGACAGAGGGGATTTGGCGGATATACTCCAGCGCGACGAGGAAATCGACCTTCGTCAGTTCAAATCCGATTTCCAACCAGGCCCCCAGCTGATCCGACGGGATAACCGTCACCACTTCCTGCGAGACACGGAAAAATTCCAGCGCGACATTCGCATCTTGCTCGGCCAGATCCAACGCGATTTTCAGCACCATCGACCGGACCGACGGTGGCTCGATCAGGCCCAGAACCAGCGGGCTCTCTTTGAAATACTTCAGTCCGATCGCACCAGAGGATTCGGCTAATGCAATCCCCAGGTCCAGCCAGGCCACCGCATCGCTAAGCCGTCCCCGCTCTTGCAAGTCGGGGAACGATTCGATCGCGGCACGAGAAACCTTCGGCGAGACCTCCGTCAATTCATCGAGCAATAGCGAGACACCATCCACCTGATTCGGCTTCACAGTGGACTCGGCAAGGCACGACACCAGATGCTGACCTATAGCCGGCCCCAACTCCTCCGCCAACTTGGCGAGCAATTGCTTATGAATATCCGACGTCTCCATTCTCGATCCTAATCCTACAGAATGTGCAGGAGATGTTAGCCCGCATGATTCATGACGGTTCGTCGCAAAATCGCTGCGCACGCTCCCCGCGACGCGTAGCTCCTATCTCACATGCGAGGACGCAGACACACTCATGCTGTTCCGCGCTTCACGCTTCACGAACGACGAAGAACGCAGTGGCGAATTAGCTATTGCAACAGAAGCGGTCATGAATGATGCGGGTTCGATTGTAAAGGACGCCCTAGCGCTTGTAAACTGTGCGCTGACGCGCAGGCCTCTAACCCTTCGTCCGTGCCTTTTGCCAAAGGAGATGCGATGGCCGAGCCCAAGCAAGAGAGTCTCGACAAAATGCGGAAGTTTGTGAAGGGCTTCGCGGAAAAAAGCGGGACGACCATGCATCCCATGCCTGCGGTCACCGAAGCCGTGGTCAAGGGCCTCGCGATGCACATAGACGAGCTGGGGAAACCCCTCTGCCCCTGTAATTTCTACAAGGATAAACAAGCAGAAGC
>DATHTZ010000513.1:0-2892 GCA_035462675.1 Nitrospiraceae bacterium
CCTCCCGAACGCGAAATTCGGGGATTCGTCGTCCGTGCGCGTCGGCCAATGGGTACTCGCTGTCGGGAATCCGTTCGGACTCGACCGGACAGTCACGCTCGGCGTCGTCAGCGGGATCGGCCGGGAAAACATCAACCTCTCGCGCTATGAAAATTTCATTCAGACCGATGCATCGATCAATCCGGGCAACTCGGGTGGCCCGCTTTTCAATCTGCGAGGTGAAATCATCGGGATCAATACCGCCATCATTAACTTCGCCCAAGGGATCGGTTTTGCAATTCCCTCCAACATGGCCAAACAAGTGATTCAGCAATTGCTGACACAGGGACGGGTGACACGAGGCTGGTTGGGCGTCGGGATCCAGCCGCTTACGATGGAGTTGGCGCGCAAGTTCGGCGTCAATGAAGGTGAAGGGGTGCTGGTCAACGAAGTGTTCGAGAAGAACCCGGCTGCCGCAGCGGGCATCAAACCCGGCGATATCCTCACCCGTATCGACGGCACCGTGATTGATACACCGAATCGGCTTTCTCGGGTCGTGGCAGGATTGCTCCCGGGCTCGACAACAAAAGTTGAGATCGTCCGCGATCAACAGCGCCTGGTGCTGAACGTCGATCTCATTGAACGTCAAGACCAGGCCGTCATCGCCTCCCTTCCCCGTCCTTCACGCACTGAAGTCAGGTTGGGCTTCGATGTGCAAGACCTCACACCGAGCCTCGCCGATACATTCAAACTTCAAGAAAGCCGGGGCGCGCTCATCAGCAAAGTTGAACCAGGCAGCCTCGCTCAAGCGGAAGGGCTTCACGAGGGCGATCTCATCAAGGAAGTAAACCGTGTCGAGGTGGGATCGGTTGAAGCATTCAACGACGCGCGCTCTAAGGTCCGGCGAGGAGAAACGGTGCTGCTTCGTGTGCTGAGAGAAAGCCGCGCGTTCTATGTCGTGCTCAAATCGACCGATCCTTAGAGCCATGTCGATCAGATTTTTTAATTAAATAAAGCTAACAAGATGAACAAAATCAATAAGATAGACAAATTAAATCAACTAATAACTCAATGTGGAGTGGCATGACTCTCTATCTTGTGCGTGTCGATGATTCGAACTGCGAGCTCGCGAGGCACTTCGTCGTACCGCGCGAATTCCATCGCATAACTACCTCGCCCAGCCGTGAGCGAGTTCAGCGTCGTGGCATATGTGAGTAGCTCCGCCATTGGCAGAAGGGCCGTGATCTGCTCCGTCTGGTCTTTCGCTTCTACGTGAAGAATTCGCCCTCGGCGCGCATTCAAATCCCCGATCACAGCTCCAATGTGATCCGCCGGCGCCTCGACCTCCACCGTCATGATCGGCTCTAACAGGACGGGATGAGCCGCCTCCAAGGCCTTCTTGAACCCCATAGACGCGGCAATCTTAAACGCCATCTCAGATGAATCCACGGCATGGTACGAACCATCGTACACAGCCACCCGGCAATCGACGACAGGAAACCCCGCCAAGCTCCCGTGGTGCATGGCTTCGACCACTCCTTTTTCTACCGCCGGAATAAAGTTGCGTGGGATCGCTCCGCCGACCACCTTGTTTTCAAACTTGAATCCCTCTCCGCGCGGCAGAGGTCCGAGCTCCAGCCAGCAATCGCCATACTGGCCATGTCCGCCGGTTTGCTTTTTATATTTCCCTTGCGCCTGTGCCGTGGCACGAATGGTTTCACGGTACGGAATTTTCGGCATATGCAGCACCACATCCGCACCATACTTGCGGCGCAATTTTTCGAGCGCAAGGTCGATGTGCAACTGGCCCATCCCGCTTAAGACCATTTCTTTCGTATCGGCGTGCCGTGAAAATTCGAGCGTCGGATCTTCTTCAATCAACTTATGCAGCCCGAGACTGATTTTTTCGATATCGGCGCTGGACTTTGGCTCAATCGCAAAGGACACGACAGGCCGAGGCAGCACCGTTTTCGGATAACAGATAGGAGCATGTTCGTCAGAGAGCGTGTCGCCGGTTTGCGTATCTTTCAGTTTCCCAATTGCCACGATCTCCCCTGCTCCGGCCGAAGGCACAGCCGTATGCTTCTTTCCCAACAACGTATAGAGATGTCCGCTTTTCTCTTTGGCCCCTCGAGAACTGTTGAAGACCGTCGAGTCTGCGTGAAGGACCCCGGACAAGACCCACAAATAAGACAGTCGTCCGACAAATGGGTCTATCAGGGTCTTGAAGACGATCCCTGAAAATGGATCTTCGTGAACGGCGCGGCGGGTCACGGTCTCACTGGTATCCGGATGCAGGCCTTCCAATGGGGCTCTCGACGCCCGATCCATCGGCGAGGGCAAGAAATCGACGATCGCATTGAGCAACGGAACGATCCCGACATTCCTGATAGCGGACCCGCAGTAGAGCGGGACGACCGTACCGGTCTGGACGCCAAGGCGAAGTCCGTTGATCAGGTCCTCCTGCGCCAACTCCCCCACAGCGAGATATTGTTCCAATAACCGATCATCTCTCTCGGCCACCTCCTCCTGAATACGCTTTCGCGCATCAGTAACCAGCGTCCGCGCCTGTTCAGGTATCGGTAATTGCTGAGACGTAGGGATGTCTGCGCGCGAAGTGAGGAGACTCTGTTGAACGAGATCCAGTACCCCATCAAGCTGGGTGCCACTGCCATGGGGCAACGACATCGGCAATGGCATGATCCCAAGATCGCGTTGACACAATGCGACGACCTCATCGGGGGAGACACTGTCTTTGTCCAATTCGTTGAGGAACAGGAGACAAGGCACGCCGAGTGTTTTCACGCGAGACCAGATTCTGACGAGTTCGCTCCTGATCCCCGATGAGGCACTCAGTACCAGGATCACGGCGTCCACCGCTCGCAATGCCATAATCGGCTCCCCGAGTAGGTT
>DATHTZ010000514.1:0-14210 GCA_035462675.1 Nitrospiraceae bacterium
GGGTAAAGGGTAAGCAAAGGATGATGAGCGAATCACCGAAAGATACTGTTCAAGCGGCTGTTGCTGATGTTTTCGGCCGGCCGCTTCGCAGCTTGCGTTTGTCCGTGACGGATCGATGCAATCTCCGCTGCAAATACTGCATGCCGGAGCAGGATTATGTCTGGCTACCGCGCGAGGATGTGCTGACCCTTGAAGAAATGGCGACGCTGACCGGCTATTTCACCGACCTCGGTGTGGATCGCGTGCGGCTTACCGGCGGAGAGCCGTTGCTTCGACGCGGTTTACCTGGGCTGGTTCGCTTGTTGCGCCAAAATCGACGAGTAACAGATATCGCGCTGACGACGAACGGCATTCTCCTGGCCGACTATGCTGAAGAATTATATGAGGCAGGGCTGCATCGCATCACGATCAGTCTCGATACGCTGAAACCAGAACGATTTCAACAACTGACCCGCCGTGATGAGTATGCGCGTGTGTTGGAAGGGATTACGTCGGTGGCTCGCGCGGGGTTCACTGGCTTGAAGCTTGATACGGTAGCAATTCGAGGCTTCAATGACGATGAGCTGGTCGATCTGATTGAGTTTGGTAAGCAGGTGCAGGCGGAGGTTCGGTTTATCGAATATATGGACGTCGGGGGGGCGAACGAGTGGGCTCAAGACAAAGTGCTTTCCCAAGCCGCGATGCTCACGACGTTGAGCAGACACTATGGGGCGATAGAGTCGATGCCTGAGCGAGGGGCTGCACCGGCACAGCGATTTCTATTGCCGGATGGGACGACCTTTGGGATTATTCCTTCGACAACCACGCCGTTCTGTGCGACTTGCGATCGCAGCCGGGTGACAGCCGACGGTATCTGGTATCGCTGTCTGTATGCGACGACAGGAACGGATCTACGTAAGTCTCTCCGTGCCGGTGCTTCGGCCGACGAGATGCGGGTCTTGATCCGCGCCGGCTGGGAAGGCCGCCGCGACCGGGGCGCGGAAGAGCGCAAGGCGCTTGAACGGGACGGGTTGCGTGTCGGGGGGCTCATCGGTATTGAGAAGCTGCGCGAAGACCCTCATCTTGAAATGCATGCACGAGGGGGTTGACCCTACCGTGCCGCCGATGCCGACTGCTGTTGAGGCCTCATGCTGGGTACTGAATTCCTGACCATTTTAGGACTTGGGTTAGTGCTGGGGCTTCGCCACGCCTTAGACACGGACCATTTGGCTGCCGTATCCACGATACTCGCGCAACGGCCCTCGCTCCGCGCCTCCGGCATGATTGGATTCAGCTGGGGGCTTGGGCACACAGTCGTCTTGCTGTTGGCTGGGACAGTGGTATTGGTGCTTCGTGTGTCGATCCCTGAATCAGTGGCGTTGGCGGCCGAGTTCGGCGTCGGCGTGATGCTCGTGCTCCTCGGCGGGATGCTCGCGGTGCGATTGCTCCGGGAACGCTGGCATGTGCATGCGCATGCCCATGCCGGTGCGCAGCATGTGCATCTGCATAGTCATGCGCTGGTCGAGGATCACGGGCATAGCCACTGGTGGCGTGACTCAGTTCGGCCTTTTTGTATCGGTATGGTCCATGGTCTGGCCGGGTCGGCGGCGCTGTTGTTGATTGTCTTGTCGTCTGCTCACTCGGTATCGGAGGGGCTAATCTATATCGCGGTATTTGGGTTTGGCTCGATTATGGGGATGGTCCTGGTCGGGATGGTTGTGAGCCTTCCGGTGTTGTGGTCGCTGAACCTTGGGCGCCCAGTCTTTCTTGCGGTCCAGGGTCTGGCGAGTCTTGGGAGTGTTGTCGTCGGACTCATCATGATGTTCCAGATTGCCCTTGGCGGCCAGTTCTTCTGACCCCTCACAGGCACCTCATCAAAGGGAAATCTACGTGCGTCGTGAGGGCGGCTATGGTATTCTGCCATCCTCTTCGCCCGTCGTTCGTCCGATGAAAAGAGCATATGGCGTATAGCCGATAGCGTATGGTCCGGAATGGAGAGTGAGCGTCTTTGCCATCAGCGATAAGCCATGGGCCATACGCTCTTGTCCACAACGAGATCCGCTTCACGGGCCTCGAGCGCTACGCGTGTGGACTAGGGTTCTGTCCGATATTGCCTTCGTAACGAGGCGAAGGAGGTGCGGCCAGATGCAAGGCCGCAGGCCCGGAAAAACCGGAGGTGTATTCGCTGGAATACATTGAGGATTTTTTCGGGCCGAGCACGACGCAGATGGTTGCTGATCGTTCGCCGCAGTAGAACGGTTAATGTCGGACAGGCTCCAAGGAGGCGCGCACAATGGCCTGGTTTAAAAAACAGAAGACGACTGAGCCTGAACTTCCAAAGCGGTCCAAGGTGACGGAGGGGATGTGGCTCAAGTGTAACAACTGCCGTGAAATCGTTTTTCGAAAAGAAGTCGAGCGTAATAATAAAGTCTGCCCGAAGTGCGACTACCATTTCCCGATTTCTGTCATGGAGCGCATTGCGCTCTTGGTCGACCTCGGAACGTTCAAAGAGTGGGATGCGGAGCTCGGGCCCCAGGATCCGCTGAACTTTCAGGATACGAAATCTTACAAGGATCGTGTGAAGGCGCATCAGGAAAATACCGGCCGCAAAGATGCCATGATGATTGGCGAAGGGATGATGAACGGCCGCCGTGTGGTGCTCTGCCTGTTCGACTTCAGTTTTATGGGCGGCAGCATGGGGTCGGTCGTCGGAGAAAAGATCTGCCGGGCGATCGATCGCGCACTGGAAGCCAGGTTGCCGGTCATTTTGGTCACGACCTCCGGAGGAGCTCGGATGCAAGAGGGGATTCTCTCCCTGATGCAGATGGCCAAGACATCTGCCGCTGTCGCCAAGCTGGGCGAGGCCAAACTCCCGTTTATTTGTCTGTTAGCCGATCCCACATTCGGGGGTGTCACCGCCAGTGTCGCCATGTTGGGCGATGTGATTCTGGCCGAACCGAAAGCGCTGATCGGTTTTGCCGGTCCCCGCGTCATCGAGCAGACCATTAAGCAGCAGTTGCCGGACCAGTTTCAGCGAGCGGAGTTTCTGTTGGAGCATGGCATGATCGATATGATAGTGGAGCGCAGACAGCTGAAAGAAAGCCTGAGCACCCTCGTAGCGCATTTTTAAGCCTAGACTCTTCATGAAAAATCCTGATTAGCTTCCTCCTGCCTGGTTACACCATGACCTATTCCTCTGCCGTAGCCTATCTGTATCGTCTGCAAAAGCATGGCATTAAACTGGGTCTTGAGACGATAACAGCGTTGACGGTGCGCCTTGGCATGCCGCAGAGCAGGTATCGTACATTGCACATCGCCGGAACGAATGGAAAGGGCTCCACCGCGGCCATGGTTGCTGCGATGTTGCAGGCTGAAGGGTATCGAGTCGGGCTCTATACCTCTCCTCATCTTGTGGAGTTTCGAGAGCGGATACGGGTGAACGGGGAGATGATCGCTGAATCGCAGGTGGCGCAATTGACCGAACAACTTCAGGCCTTTTGCCAGCCGGATCTGTCGCCGACCTTCTTTGAATATACGACCGCAATGGCGTTTCAGCACTTTGCCGATTCAGGGGTGAATATAGCCGTGTTGGAGGTTGGATTGGGCGGCAGGTTCGATGCGACCAACGTGGTCACGCCCATGGCCTGTGCGGTCACGACGATCGCTCTCGATCATCAGGAATATCTTGGGAACACCTGTTCATCGATCGCCTTCGAGAAGGCCGGCATTATCAAGCCTGGGGTTCCAGTGGTGCTGGGGCGGCTCGACGATGACGCATGGCGGACGATCGAACGGGTAGCAAGGGAACGGCATGCCCCGGTGTTTCGGATAAACGAGAACTTTCACACAGAGGGAGAGACGCCCCAGCGATTTTCCTATCGTGGCCTGGGCATGCAATATGACGGACTGACCTGCGCTTTGGATGGGCGACACCAATTGGATAACGCCGCCTGTGCCTTGGCGCTGTTGGAAGCTGCGGCACCTCAGGGGATTGCTGTCACGGCCGGGGCGGTGCGAGCTGGTTTACGTGCGGTCAACTGGGCTGGACGATTGGAAGTGGTCGATCGTCGCCCGACTATCCTGCTGGATGGCGCGCATAATCCTGCTGCCGCAACGGCCTTGGCTGATTTCCTCACGCACACCGATCATTCTCATCAGTCCCGCCCTGTGGTCTTGGTCCTTGGGATGATGCGCGACAAGGATCATCGAGGCTTTGTCGAACCGCTCAGGGGTCTGGTCGATGAGGTGGTGCTGACACAGGCAGATCTCCCTCGCTCTGCCACCGCGCAGGAACTCCAAGCCTCGATCGGAGATCTGCTGCCGCACCCGCATGTCGCGCCGTCGCTCAGCGATGCGATGGCGCTGGCCAGACAGCTGGCGACGCCAGAGGGTTTAGTCTGTGTGACGGGATCGCTCATGCTTGTGGGAGAGTGCAAGGCATGGCGGAGTGGCTGTGGGTTTTCGCCGCTTCGGGGCTGACATGGCAGGGATCGCGACGCGGTTGTGGATAGGCCTGATTAGTTGGTTGATGCTGGGGGTCCTGCTTCCGTACGCAGGAAATGCTGCAGCAACGACGACAGCCTCCGAGGGGCCTCCGCTCGATATCACGGCAGAACGAATCGAGTATTTGAAGGAATCAGAAATCTACGAAGCCGATGGTTCGGTGGTGGTCAACCAGGGTACCCTGCGTCTGACAGCCGATCACATGACCATTCAGGCGTTGCCTGGCGTATTGACTGCCACGGGCCATGTCCGGCTCACCGATCCCAAAGCCGATCTCGTGACGGAACGGTTGGAACTCAACGTGAATACTGCGGCGGGGGTGGTCACCCACGGACGGGTGCACCTCAAATCCACGAATACCACCGTTGAGGGGCGTCTCCTGCAGCGGTTTTCAGAGGACCATTATCGGGTCAAAGAGGGGCGGTTTACGAACTGCGATGCGCAGGCAGGTGAGACGCCGGCCTGGCGGTTTAAGTTCAAGGATCTTGATTTGAATGCCGGCGACAACGTGGCGTTTACTGGTGCATGGCTCTGCGTGAACGATGTCCCGGTTGTTCCGATTCCCACGTTGACGTTTCCGCTCTCCAAGCGACGCACGGGGTTTCTCATTCCCAATGTCGGGTACGACAATCGTTTTGGCATGCACCTCCAAGAAAGCTTCTTTTGGGCCTTTAGTCCGAGCCAGGACCTGACGATCTCTCCGCAATACTACTCGAAACTCGGGTATGGCAGCGATTTCCAGTATCGTTATGTGTTGGACAAACAATCGCGTGGGCAGTGGTTCGTCAGCGCCTTGCAGCAGACAGAATTGCCGGGCGTGTCCGGCGCGAACCAGACGGGACAGGATGCGCAGCAGGCTCGGGCTCTGATCATCGGGACCCATACACAGCAATTCACGCCGGACTTGTTGCTTCGTGTAAAAGCCAACATGGTGACCGATGCGAACTATCTGCAACAACTGAGCAACTCAGGGGCCCTGCGGGCCCTTCCTAGCGCCGAATCGAGTCTTTTGGCGAATCAACGGCTGGCTTTCGGAAATACGTACCTACTCAGTCAATACCTGCAGCCGTTGGGATCGGGAGGAGTAGATACGTTTCAACGCCTGCCGGAAATCGGCTACAGTCTGCCCAATCTCCCTTTGTTCAATTCGCCGATCTTGCTGGGTACGGATACAAATTTTGTGAACTTTTATCGTGAACAGGGATTTACCCAGAATCGAATCGATCTTTTGCCTGGACTGTCGACCGACGTCCTGGATTTCGGCCACATCGTGGGTTTCACGCCCCAAGTAAAAGTGCGCGAGACCTACTACACGCACGGGGTACAAAACTCTGAAAACCAACATCGCGAAACATTTTGGGTTGGGCTTGATGCAACGTCCAAGCTGAGCCGCCGGTTCGGAACGAGCGGGGGCAATACCTTCCTGCATACCATTGAGCCCAGCGTAATATATGAATATGTCCCGCCGACCGCTCAGGAGCAAATTACTCAGATCGATCAGGTCGACAATTTGCCGAAGAAAAATCTGATGACCTATATGCTCCGCAACAGGCTTTTTGAGCAAGCTGGCGACAGCGGTCATAATTGGCTCGACCTCACGCTGGCTCAGAGCTACCAGGTCGGCGCAGTGCAGACGCAGGCGCGTGATTTCACACCCGGCGTGAGTCCCACGTTCGGAACCGTGACACAACCGCTACAGCCTGCGACCACGGCTGTTGAGGGGAAGAAACTTTCTGATCTTTGGATGCGGGCCGTGATCGGCAATGCGACACCGCAGTTCACGCAGGCTCAGTTAACAGATGCTGCGCTTGGCCAAGGCATCGGGACTGTTCTTGGTCAGCAGCCTGCCATGAACCAGTACCTGACCATCGATGCGTTTTTCGACCCCTATCGATCGTCGGTGAGTCAATTCAACACCGACTTCCGGATTCAGCAGTCCAACTACTGGTATCTCCAAGTGGGGCAGCGTTTCACGCACGATGGCAATCGTGTACAGCGGGGGGACGTGTGGAATCCGATTTCGTTTAGTCAGGTCTACGCCCCAACTCCTGAGATCGAATTTCTCACAGCGGGAGGGGCGTTTCGTACGCCGTGGGGGTGGACGATTGGGGCAAAGGCCTACTACGATGTGAAGAACGGCATGAGTCCAGAGTATGATATCGTAGGCTTGTACCAGAATCCCTGCAAGTGTTGGTCGCTGGGACTCTATTTTGTGGAGTTCCCTGATCGTCAACAGTATAACTTCATGCTCAATTTAACTGGAATTGGATGGACTCAAAACTTCGGAACGGCTCTCATTAAAAATATTCTCAGTCCGTTGCTTATTGGGGAGAAAGGTCTGCCCTGGGCTAGCCCGGGAGGGCCGTATGGGACGCCACAATCGGACATGCCCCAGCCTGAGATGGGCGGGTATGGACGGTGAAGAATAATCTGAAGGTATGGTTTGTAGGTGTAAGGGGTGGTTCTCCATGAGTCTCTCCGCGGTGAGCTGCGGAGTCTTGCTGCATCGGTCAGGTGGATTTGACTCCTCGAAGAGGGCTGGTATACGATGTCCTACCAGTTGTAATTTTTAAGGTGTACTCAGCGAAGGAGGAATGCGACGTGGCAGGTGATGCACTGAAAGTCGAAGATGCAACGTGGGACGCAGAGGTCATAAAGTCTTCCGAACTCGTGATGGTAGATTTTTGGGCCGTCTGGTGTGGTCCTTGTCAGATGGTCGCTCCGGTCATCGAGGAGTTAAGCAAAGAGTATGCGGGAAAGATGAAGGTACGGAAGCTCAATACCGATGAAAATCCAGAGGTCGCAGGCCGTTATCAGGTCATGAGTATCCCGACAATTTTGTTTTTCAAGAACGGGCAGGTCGTGGAGAAACTTGTTGGGGCGCGACCGAAGCGACAGTTCAAGGACATGATCGATTCGCTGCTGGCGCAACCAGCCGGTTCAGCCTAAGGATTATAGTTACCCGCCGCAATGCTCGCCGAGTTGCGCATTGTCAATTTCGCGCTCATTGAGCAACTCAGTCTTCAATTCCAGCCCGGATTTACAGTCCTGACCGGGGAGACCGGGGCCGGTAAATCCCTCCTCATCGATGCCATCGCCTTGTTGGTCGGCGGGCGAGCCTCGACCGACCAGATCCGTTCCGGAGAGGACGAGGCCCAGCTTGAAGCCGCCTTCCACCTCTCGGACACCCATC
Organism: Nitrospiraceae bacterium; assembly: GCA_035462675.1. Lineage (GTDB taxonomy): Bacteria > Nitrospirota > Nitrospiria > Nitrospirales > Nitrospiraceae > Palsa-1315. The sequence continues at coordinate 7,676 of DATHTZ010000514.1, forward strand.
CACTCCTCCAACGCCTGCGGTTACACGAAGTCATCGGTCAGAACGAGTCTGAACTGATTCTTCGGCGCGTGCTCTCCCGATCAGGTCGCCACCGAGTATACGTGAACGGCAGCCTGTGTCCCCTGCGTGTGCTCGAAGAACTTGGGGGCACCCTGGTCGATATCCATGGCCAGCATGAGCAGCAATCATTGCTAGCGACTCCCAAACAATTAGACGCCCTCGATGGGTTCGGGCGTCTCTACGAGCTACGCGAGAGGTACGAGACAGCTTACCAGGGATGGAAGGAACTGCGCAGGCAGTTGGAGGCCTTGCAGAGTGACGTCGTCGACCGTGCACGACGTGTGGATCTATTGCGGTTCCAGGTTCAGGAGATCGAACAAGCCGACTTGCTGCCCGATGAAGAGGAGCGGCTCCGTAGCGAGCGGCAGCGACTGGTCCATGCGAATCGGCTCAAGGAATTAGCCCACGAGGCGCATGCCGAGTTGCAGGCGGATGAGCAGGCTGTCCTCACCAAGCTGGGGCGGATCGGGCGAACCCTTGCAGAGTTGGCTCAGATCGATCCGGCAATGGATGATTGTGAACGGGCTGCGACGGAGTCGGCGATTCCGCTCAAAGAACTTGCCGGAAGGTTGCGCGACTATGCACAACAGTTAGAGGCCGATCCTGAGCGGCAGGCTGTCGTGGAAGACCGGCTCGATCTGATCCAACGGTTGAAGAAAAAGTATGGAGGGTCGATTGAGGCAGTAGTGGCAACCGGCAGACGGATGCAGGAGGAACTTCAATTATTGGACACGCATCAAGAGAGAACTGCTGAGTTGAGCGCGCGGTTGGACGAAGAGGCTCGTGGCCTCCGCACGTCGGCAGAACAATTGTCCAAGAAGCGAATTGACGCGGCTAAGCGGATGACAACGCTGGTGGGAGCGGAGCTGGCCGCGTTGAAGATGGAGCAGGCGATTTTTGAGGTGATGGTCTCGTTCGATCAGTCGGCAGAAGGGCTTGGACCGGCTGGGCGTGATCGAGTGGAGTTCCTTCTCTCAAGCAATCCAGGTGAACCACCAAGACCGCTAAGCCGAGTGGCATCCGGTGGGGAACTCTCTCGTATTATGTTGGCACTCAAGACGGTGTTGGCCGAGATGGACCAGGTTCCGGTCCTGGTGTTCGACGAAATCGATACGGGAGTGGGTGGGGCAGTCGCTGCGGCCATGGGAACGAGATTGCGCAAGCTCGGATCGTTTCATCAAGTGTTCTGCATCACCCATCTTCCTCAAGTCGCGTCCCAAGCGGAGCACCATCTGCTTGTGGAAAAGGGGCTGGAGAGTCAACGGACATCCACGTCGGTCAAAACGCTCAAGGGGATGGGGCGAGAAGAAGAGGTCGCCAGAATGTTGAGCGGTCCGACCATTACGAAAAAAGTACGTGAAACGGCAGCGGAACTCATCGCGGGAGCCAAGGGGAAGCGGCCTGAGTGAACGAGCAAGCTGCGGAATAGCGATGGTGGTTAAGGGCGATCGGTGGAAAGTCGTTTAGCGAGGCGATGGGCCAGTCGGACCATACCGGCCGAGCGATCGGCTGGATCGAGCAGCACATTCATGACATGCAGGCGGCTGGAGTCGGCCAAGGCGGCGGTGAGTCCCCGCTCGAATTCCTTTTGGGTTTCGATCCGCGTGCCGACTCCGCCTCCAATCATGTCGCAGATCCGCTCATAGCGCCACTCGTGGACGTCATTGAAGGAGCCCTCGAGAATCTCCCGTTCAGTGGAATAGCCTCGATTGTTCAGTACAATGACAATCGGCGTTTGACCATATCGCACGGCGGTTGAGAGTTCCGTTCCCGTCATTTGAAACGCGCCGTCGCCGACTAACACGATCGGCCTAAGAGTGGGATCGGCAAACGAGGCCCCCACGGCTGCCGGGACGGCAAATCCCATCGAGGTGTAGTAGGCGGGAGAGAGGAATTCGAATCGTCGGTGCACATGGAGATCGGCTGCCGCAAAGAGCGATTCTCCAACATCGGCAATCACGAGGGTGTGTTCGTCCAGCAGGCTATCGAGGTGGCGGAAGAGTCCATTCAAGGTCACGGGGGCATCCGGTGCAATGGTGTCTTGCGACACGGCGAACGGTGCCGGCAGCGGGCGAGAAGGAAAGGATGGAAGGGGATTGGTGACCAGTGCCTTCACGAAGTCTTGAAACCGGATCGCATCGTAGCGGTGGTGTTTGATGGCCACCCGATCGGCTGTTGCGTGAATCGTGCGGCCTTCCGACAGCAAGGGCGAATCGGCATTGAGATCTTCGACATCAGACAAGATCGATCCTAGGATCAGCAGGCAGTCGGATGCATTGATGAATTGCTGAACCTCGTCACGCGCGATGAGGCCCCCGTATACTCCGGCATAGAGCGGGTGGTCTTCACGAATGACGGATTTACCCAGCAGGGTCGAGGCGATTGGAACATTGAGCCGTTCGACTAGGCGAGTGAGATCATCTTGCAGGCCGAATCGTCCGATCTCTGCGCCGGCTAAGATCGCAGGCTGGCTGGCCGTGGTCAACATAGCTCGGACTTCGGCGATAGCTTCATCCAGCGCGGCGGTATCGCTTGGTTCATCGTCGAGGCATAGGGGTCGTAACGGATGTGCCAGCGGTGTATGTACGAGATCGCGAGGGATTTCGATGTAGATCGGGCGGCGATAGCGTAACAGCGCCGCAAAGGCCCGATCCATTTCTCGTTCAGCGGTTGAAGGGTCGTCCAGCGAGATGGCTGCCGCTGTAATCTTCTCGAACACCTCTCGTTGCGTAGAAAAATCACGCACCATGTGATGCATGTAGGGCGTGCGAATACGCTCCGAGAGTCCCGGTGATCCGGTGAGCAATACCACCGGCGATCGTTCGGCATAGGCGCAGGCGATCGCGTTCACGGTATTGAGTCCGCCGACGCAGTAGGTCACACAGACCGCTCCGATGCCGTTGATACGCGCATAGGCGTCCGCTGCGAACCCTGCACAATCCTCGCGAGTAGTCCCGACAAGTTGAATCGGTGAGGCCTCGATCAATTTGTAGAGGCTGAGGACATAGTCGCCAGGGATTCCAAAAATATGATGGACTCCCAACTGGTGGAGCCGATCGATCACGGCGGAACCGATGGTCGGTAATGGTTTCATCGTTGGGGTTTCCTGGTTTATAGAGCGGAAAACATCCCCGCCCACACGCATAGGCGCAGCAAACCACAGCGTAGGTCATCCGTCAAGCAACCAGATACATCTGGAAGGGCTTGACGTTCGGGTCACGCCATTGGATAAGTACGCCATGACCCTTCATGATGACAGTCCCCGTGGGCATGTCCGCCTCTCCCGCACCGGTCCGATCGGGGAATTGGGGCATCTCTGGATCTATGCCGGTTATGTCGAGGAGGCCAGCAGCGGGCTGGTCTCGGGCGATGTGGTCGATGTCCTAGCATCGAATGGGCGATTCTACGCCAAAGGTCTCTACAATCCTGCGTCTAAGATTCGCGTGCGAATCCTGACCTTCGACGACGAGCCCATTACAGAGCAGTTTTGGAGGGGGCGGCTTGCGCAGGCTGTCAGGCTGCGTCAACGAATCGTCACCGATACCAATGCGTATCGCCTTATCTATGGAGAAGCGGATCGATTGCCGGGCTTGATCGTGGATCGATATGACGATGTCTTAATCATGCAGACCCTGTCTTCCGGTATGGACCGTCGAAAAGATTTGCTGGCCGATCTTCTGTGTCAGGAATCTGGAGCCGTGCGAGTGTATCTGCGCAACGATGCCAAAAGTCGAAGACTGGAAGGGCTGCCGGCGGAGAGAGGATTTCTCCGAGGGGGTGGCGCGACGACGGTCGAGATCCAAGAAGGGGCGGCTCGATTTCTTGTCGATATCGAGCGAGGGCAGAAAACCGGTTGGTTTTGCGATCAAAGAGAGAACCGCCTGGTGACGGCACGGTTTGCAGCCGCTGCAGAGGTGCTGGAGGTGTTTGCTCATACTGGAGCATTTGGGATTCATGCCGCGCTTGCGGGAGCAAAGTCAGTGGAAGGGCTGGATGTGAGCGAAGAGGCCTTGGTGCTCGCGCGCAACCATACGGTGTTAAACAAGGTGAATGATCGTTGTGTCTATCGATCGGCGGATGCGTTTAAGGAAATGCGAAAACTGGAACGGGCTGGGCGCCGTTACGATTTGGTATTGCTCGATCCACCAGCATTCGCCCGCAGTAAGCAGGCCGTGCCTCGTGCCCTGGCCGGATACAAAGATGTGAATCTCCTTGGGATACGGCTTACTAAGCCGGAGGGATTTCTGGTCACAAGTTCCTGTTCCCACCACGTGACTGAACAGGAATTGTGGACGGGCATCCGCCTCGCTGCAGGAGATGCGAAACGGCAGGTCCGCTTGATTGAACAGCGTGGACAGGCCAGCGACCACCCCATCCTCGCCACTATGCCGGAAACACGGTACTTGAAATGTTTCATACTGCAAGTATTCTGAGCCTGAAGTCGGCAGGGCGAGATTGTCGCTGGCAGGCTATTTCAGCGCCCTGCTAGTCGCTCGGTGGTTCGAAGTGGCCCGATGGGCGGTTCTGCCAGGGAATTGTCGCCTGTTTGGCTTGCTTGACGAGGCTGCGCAAATTCACTTCCGCTGCGCGGAGCAACTTCGGTTCGCCGCTCTGCATGAGAGCGGTCAGGAGGACGTACAGCGAACGGTCCATCTGTGACCCGGCGAGAATGCGTTCTGTGACAGGATCTGGGCCTATGGGAATGGAGCTGCCATCCTCCTCTGGATCGTCAAACAGGGTACGGAACGAAGTTGGATGACTGAAGAGCCAAGCTGGAGGGATCTTCAGAGCTGTAGCAAGTGCTTCGAGTAGCGAGGCAGAGAGATCAATTTCTCCCGCTTCTATTTCCTCTAATGCGTGGGGCAGAAGATGCGACTCGGCTGCCAAGTCATCGACCGAGCGACCTCGCGAGATACGCCAAGCTTGAATCTGCTGTCCGAGTGCCATGCCGCGATGGTACTGAAAGTAGAGCCTGCTCTGCAACCTCCCTCTGTCAGTCTATGACAGGATACACCTTGAAACACAACGGCTTATGCCTAATTTCCTTTAGTAGAAGATGTGCGATGAAATCGGGTATAATGCGCCATCCAGTTCATTCTCGATCCGGTGAGGAGGCGTATTATGTTGGGAACAGATATTCGTGGAATTATTGCAGAAGAAGAAGAAGTTCAGCGGCGCAAAGATGCGTTGAAATCGCTCCTAAGCATGCGTTCCAAGCAGTTGCGGGAGTCGTTGGAACAGCGGATCAAGCGGGCTCGGACGTGTGGGGATTGGATCCAGCTTTCTCAAGAAGAATGTGCTACGCTGCATATGCGGGAAAAGCTCCATCTCAAGTCTCAGTTCGACAAGCTTCAGCACGAGCAGGATCGAACCAGAGGGAAGTTGACTGCGCTCAAACGAGCGAAGGCGAGGGCTCAACGGATTCGAGCCGCCGAAGCTGCATCGGGGCGGAAACGCCGCTGAAACTGTTTGTCCACTATGACGCGCTAGCGTGGCTCCCTTACCCCCCCTCCTTACGCGCTCACAACGGGAGCATATTCGTGAACTCCTTCTTGATAGACGCGTACGTGCACAGGATGGTGCCTTCGTGGTTGAAGGTGTCCATGCTGTTCGAGATCTACTGACTCGATACCCTGAGCAGATTCTCACAATTATCACCGCCCATGGCTATCTGCCGAAAGAGAAGCAAAGCGGTCGGCTGGTTCGACTAGCCTCCTCAACGCAACAGTACTCCTGCACCGATCTCCAATTCTCAAAACTATCCGATCTGGATGCGCCGCAGGGCATTCTCGCTGTGGTGCGGAAACCGGTTTGGGATGAAGAAGAGGTTCTTGGACGGCCGACGATCTTGGGGATTTTTGGAGAGCAGCTACAAGATCCTGCCAATATTGGAGCCATTATTCGAACAGCGGCAGCTCTCAATGCGAGCGCGCTGTGGCTGACGCCGGAATCCGCCGATGTCTATCACCCCAAGGTCGTTCGTGCGACGAGCGGCGTGTTGCTGGCACTGCCGATCTTTGCCGCCAGGGATGTGTCTAGGTTGATCCGGCAAGGCTGTCAAGTTTTTGCTGCAGAAGTGACAGGCGACGGAGTTGGTTCGATCGATGAGATTCAACAGGCGCCGAGAAAATTGATTTTTGCTGTTGGTAATGAAAGTCGTGGTTTGTCAGCTCAGATCCGTGGACAGGCTACCACGCGATTTACTATCCCTCTCAGCCGCGACGTAGAATCTCTTAACGTTGCGGCAACCGTGGCCATTGCCACATTTTACTTTTCTCGACTTCCAAAAGAGAAATGACCCAGAGCCTATTTGCTCGTGCGAATGGACTGACCGGTTGGTCATCAATCTAAAAATGGGAAGTGAGGAGTGGTGCCAAGGGACAGAATCTAGAGCAGGGGGATTGCCTTGTTTCAACAAGTACCGTGTATGCTTGTTTTGTGCGTAGTTATGTGGTCTACGGTCTGAGTACGTTCG
>DATHTZ010000515.1:0-10656 GCA_035462675.1 Nitrospiraceae bacterium
GTACTACCCACGTGAGTGGGTAGAGGCCGTACTTGACGAATTTATACAGACCGAAGAAGAATGGCGTCAGTTCCATCGGCAGACCTCAATCGAGTAGGGGGCATTGCCGATAGCATACATGGAGTGGTGCAAATGACCAAGCAGAGAGGGGTAACGTAATGACACAAGGGCGTCGTTATTGGTTGATGAAGTCGGAACCTCGCGTGTTTTCGATCGAAGACCTCGCACAATCTCCAAAGCAGACAACCTGTTGGGATGGGGTGCGGAACTATCAGGCGCGCAACTTCATGCGTGCGATGACCGTCGGTGACTACGTGCTTTTTTATCATAGTAATGCTGAGCCGCCTGCTGTGGTGGGGGTTGCGGAAGTCGTGCGGACCGCCTATCCCGATGCGACGCAGTTCGACAAGACCAGTCACCACTATGACCCAGCCAGTGTTTCCTCTGCTCCACGGTGGGATATGGTGGACATTCGGTTTCGTCAGACGTTCAAGACGAGTCTATCGCTCGACCGACTGAGGCAAGAACAAAAGCTGAAAAGCATGGTCTTGTTGCGTAAAGGCTCCCGCCTCTCGGTTCAGCCGGTGACAGAAGCCGAATGGGCTGTGGTGCTGAAGTTAGCCGGGTCCAAGATCAGCTAGCGGAGCAACGAGCAAGATACGGAACAACTGTTAAGTAGTTCAGAATTTCCTTGGCCCCCCACCAATGGGCAAGAGCAGCCTGCTACGTTTTGGCTTTGCCGTTATCAAGATGTCGATGCTGCCAGTCAAGCCAGGCATGGCCAAGTTCGTGGGCAAGAATGTAGCGCCGCCTGGTCACAGGCAAGCGTTTACGAAGATAAATGGTTTTCGTGGCGTCATCCCAGATGCCGTCGGCATTCGGATCCCGCCGATCCATGTCGGTATCGGAGAGTTGACGCACAGAAATCCGATAGCCGAAGGGGAGCACGACTCGAGAGGGCAAGCGTAACATCACCGTTGCTCCTGAATAGTGATTTAGGATAACACAAAGTCCGTACCTGCTTCACGGCTGATATGTTCCATGAAATCAATAGATTAGATTGATTTTTATCCAGCAATTTGACGCTGTTGCCTATCTATTCTTGTCGGGATGCGCAGACTATTTCCGGCGGGACCAGGCCTTGACCCCTCTCATTGGTATTGGTTTCTTATTAATTGGGAGCGACTTTCGTCGACGATCGGCTTATGCGACTCCACCACTATTGGCGCTGACAATGAGATATCCATACTTCTGACACACATGCGAACCATCGGAGTTTTCACGGGGCGCAATTGTCTATTGTCTAGCCGGATCCTGCCAGGACAGGAGTATAATAACGGCAGATGAGGCCTGCCATGCATCGTGTGCTCGTCCTGGGTGCCGGAAAGATCGGATCCCTGGTTGCCTGCCTCCTGTCAGAAAGCGGCGATTACGAGGTCTCTCTCGGAGACATCAGCCTCGACGCCCCCAAGCGGTTCGTCGAGGACCTCGGTCTTTCGCGAGTGACGGCCCTGCTCCTCGACGTCCGACACCCCGACTCCATCAGCGCATATTTAACGGCGCATCGATGCGATGCGGTCCTGTCGAGCCTTCCCTATTTCTGCAACCCAGTTGTAGCCGGATTGGCCCGAGAACATCGGCTTCACTATTTCGATCTGACGGAAGACGTGGAGGTCACCAATCAGGTCAAAGTTCTGAGTATCGACTCGCCTCAAGCCTTTGTGCCGCAATGTGGTCTAGCCCCCGGTTTTATCAGCATTGCGGCGCACGATCTGATCACCCATTTCGACACGGTGGATACGGTCAAAATGCGGGTCGGAGCCTTGCCGGTTCATCCCAGCAACGCGCTCAAGTATTCGCTGACTTGGTCCACCGATGGGCTCATCAACGAGTACGGCAACATTTGTTATGGAATTGAGGAGGGAGAGAAAGTCCCACTCCTGCCCCTCGAAGGGTATGAGACGATCGAGGTTGATGGACTACTATATGAAGCGTTCAATACTTCCGGAGGATTGGGAACGTTGGCAGATACCTATGCAGGGAAAGTCCGGACTATGAACTACAAGACGCTGCGGTATCCGGGCCATTGCGAGAAAGTTCACCTCTTGATGAAAGATCTCAAGCTGAACGAGGACCGTGAGACGCTCAAACGAATTCTCGAACGGGCGGTTCCCCAGACATTACAAGATGTCGTGCTGATCTATGCCTCCGTCATGGGGATGAGAGAAGGCGCCTTGTTCGAGGAGAACTATGTGAAGAAGATCTATCCCCAATGTATTAAGGGGAAACTGTGGTCTGCCATTCAAGTGACCACCGCTTCGAGCCTCTGCGCCGTAGCCGACCTCGTGCTGGCGGCGCCTACACAATACAGGGGGTTCGTGACCCAGGAATCGTTTCCGTTACAAGATGTGCTCAAGAATCGATTTGGAGCCTGCTACACATGATGTCCATCGGGGAAATCCTCAAGGGATTGGGCTTGAGCGCGGTCAACGCCGGGGGCAGCGCCGGGACCCATTGGTGGGCCTCAGGGGAGAATACATCGTTGCTGGAATCCGTGAACCCGGCAACCGGCAAAACGATTGCGCAGATTCGTACCTGTTCAGCCGATGACTATCAGCACATCGTGCGGGAGTCCATGACAGCATTCCAACAATGGCGGCTTGTCCCAGCTCCCAAGCGGGGAGAATTCGTCCGGTTGCTCGGCGCATCGCTGCGGGAGCACAAGGACCTCCTCGGCTCATTGGTGTCTCTCGAAGTCGGCAAGATCAAAGCGGAGGGGGACGGCGAAGTTCAAGAAATGATCGATATGGCGGACTTTGCCGTGGGCCAGTCGCGTATGCTGTATGGAGCGACGATGCATTCCGAACGGGCGCAGCATCGGATGTCGGAGCAATGGCATCCGCTCGGACCGGTCGGCGTGATCACCGCGTTCAATTTCCCCGTCGCGGTTTGGGCTTGGAACGCGTTTCTGGCAGCGATTGCCGGAGATACGGTGGTGTGGAAGCCTTCGCCGAAAGCGTCGCTCTGCGCGATCGCCGTGCAGCACCTCTGCAACCGAGTGATGGAGGAACAGGGCTATCGAGGGATCTTTTCACTGATCGTGACGGCCGAAAAGACCATCGCGGAGACATTGGTCCAGGATTGCCGATTCCCATTGATTTCGTTCACTGGGTCCGTGCCTGTCGGTCGAGCTGTGGCCGCGACTGTCGCGCAACGGCTGGGGCGAACGCTGTTGGAACTGAGCGGGAACAACGCAATCATCGTGGATCAGACGGCGGACCTCTCCTTGGCGATTCGCGCCATCGTGTTCGGTGCGGTCGGCACCGCCGGCCAACGTTGCACAACGACGAGACGGCTGTTCGTCCACGAGTCTCGTTACGATGAAGTGGTCGCGAAGCTGATCTCGGTATACAGACAGATCCGTATCGGCAATCCATTGGAGCCAGGCGTGCTCCTGGGTCCGCTGATCGATCAAGGCGCGGTCGAGGCCTATCGGAAGGCGATCGAAGAAGTGAAACAGGCGGGGGGGAAAGTCCTCTACGGAGGGGAGGTACTGAGTCAACCGGGCTATTTCGTAGAGCCGGCCATTGTGAAAGCGAAAAACCAGTGGCTCATCGTCCAGCGGGAGACCTTTGCGCCGATTCTCTATGTCATGCCCTTCTCGATGCTTGACGAAGCCATCGCATTACAAAATGCAGTACCCCAAGGCTTGTCTTCTGCGATTTTTACGTCCGACATGCGGAGCAGCGAGCGATTCACATCGACTATCGGCAGCGACTGTGGGATCGCCAATGTAAACATCGGTACATCTGGAGCAGAAATCGGCGGCGCCTTTGGAGGCGAAAAAGAAACCGGTGGAGGACGCGAAGCCGGCTCGGATGCCTGGAAAACCTATATGCGACGGCAGACGAACACGATCAACTGGGGCCACGATTTGCCGTTGGCCCAGGGCATTCAATTCGGCTCATAGTGTCCGTGCATGAGCAACAAGGAGCGTGGACCATGGAACCAGGTGTTGAGTTGGACGCACTGATTGCCAGAATGATCGACGACTATGTGTTGCACAATCGAGCAGCCAAAATTTTGCGGGACTTGCTGGACCAGGCGGGAGTCGGCTTCTACCCGGTTGCAGACCATCTGACGCTGCGAACGCTGAATATCGATAGGCGTGCGGAGGAATTCACGAAGCTCGGGTATGGGTACAGCGAAACGATCGAGTATGAAGACTGGTATGCAAAGGTCTATCGAAAGATCGGATACCCCGCGCTTTTCGTGGATCAAGCCTATCCCGATGATCGAGGCCGCACCAGCATCATCCCGAGCTGGGTCAAGACTTTCGGCGATCACGTATTTCATCATGTGGCGGTGCGTGTGGAAGACATCGAGCAGGCGATTGAACGGTTGAAGGCGCAAGGAGTGGTCTTTGCCGGCCCGATCGTCGGCGCCCACGGTGGCCAGTTACGGCAAATCTTCACGGCGCCAGAAATGGTGGACGGTCATCCTTTCTCCGTGCTTGAACTCACCGAACGTCATCGCGGATATCAGGGATTCTCCCCTCCTCAGGCAGACAGTTTGATGAGATCCACAGTGACCCGATAGCGTTCCCTTAGCACACTGCTGGGATCTTCATCCCCACACTTTCTCGCCTCGCTTGACGAGGCCACGCAAGAGCCTTGGCATCTTTTTTCTCGCCCTTTCACGACGCTGGCGCTGACGTTCGACCAGGCGCCCGGCGACAAAGGCGGCCCGCGCGCTGGTCGAATGCTTGAGGAACGCTCGGATATGCGCTTCGGCTTGAATGGCGTCTTGGTGCATGCCTAAGACGTTCTGCACGGCGCGGGCTTTGTTGATGAAGCGTGTGGCCGGCTTGCCGACCGTCGGCTCCGCGAGTTCGGCGGCGTAACGGGCTCGTTTAGTTTTGATTCTGGTCTCGTGGATTGTAGCATTGTTGGGTGTGTGCCCAGCCAGGCGAATTGCGTTTCGCAACTTCGAGAACTCCTGCTTGGCGAGGTCGCGCAACGTCACGGTGGATTCGACGGCGGTCGGATCGTGCGGCGCTTGCTGGACCCGCCTGATGAGGTCGAGATACCGTGCGCTCTTCAGCTCGTTCAGCAGGATTCCCTGGGCATTGTTCCGCCGGGCTTCCAGATGGGCGATGAATGGTGTCAGAGGCCGGCGTTCTCGTGGGTCCAGCGCGGCAGATTCCTCACGGAAATAGGCAAGTTGTACATCAAGGTCTCGGGCCGGTCCCAGCAATCGGCCGAGCCAGCGCAACTCATCTCGCAACGAGTCGGCCCATTCAGGAATCAGCATGGGCCTGGCGGCGCGTAGGACGGCGCGCAACTGTCTCGTGGCCACACGCATTTGGTGCAGACTTTCCGGTTCCTTTCCGAGCCTGGCGCCGGGGTCGTGCGCAAGCAGCCATCGGGCATGATGTGCGAGGGTCCACCTCACATGAGCCAAGGCTGGCGCCTCCGATGCCGGAGGTGGCTCAGGACCAGAAGCCACCAAAGAAAGCGCGCGAAATAACTTGGGCCGTCCATCATGATCACAGGCTCCCGCTCGACGGAGCTGCTGTTCGAGGTCGGACAGTGTGCGGCTCTTCCCATTCACCTGTTCGATTTCGAGTTCTCGAAAGCGCTGAATCACTGCTCCATCTTTCATGATAGACACCTGGTCCAGCGTCACATCTGCGACAGGGACACGGTCCATGCGCACACGGATACCAGCCCGCCAGACTCGCAAAATCGCCACAGGTAAGAGTTCCCGCTGTCCGAGAAGGAGAAAGAGCAGATCGAGGAACATTGTTGGTGGAGTGGGCTGACGATCGACCAGTTCTATTTCCTGCCGGTCCTTCATCAGAGGGAGTTTCAGTTGCCAGGCCTGTTTTCCGCGCTCGACTCGATGGCTGAGGGTGATCCCAGCATGGGCCAGGTCGTACTGGGAGGTGTCGTAATAGGTCGAGGTCAGCAGGCGTCGTGGAATCAGGGTGCCGGGGAGCTCGGGCAGACGGAAATGGTCATCGACCGCCAGTTTGATTTCACGCTCGACCGTTGAGCGTACAGTCGGGCCGGCAGAAACAGGATGTGCTGATTTCAAGGAAGGCTGGATGGCACGAGGCATCGAGGTCTCCTTTCAGGGCCTCTAAATGTCGCAGATGGAAGGGGGGGGAAGCAATCCCCACTAAGGCAGGAGGATGAGCCAAGCGTCTTGAGCGGTTAAAAATGGTACGCGACACCGGCAAGGACGTTGCGTTGTACGCGCCGCTGAGTCCAAAGCCGGTGGGATCGAGGTTCGTAATTGTGGCGTAGTTGTACTTCCCCTCCACAAAGAGCCCCATTCCTCAGCACTTCCAACCCTATCTGCGTGTTGAGCTCCGGCACCACTGACAGGTCTCGGAGAAACTATCTTGGCACGCGAGCCAGCCATGCGCGCGACGTAAATCGTTAAACGCGGAAAGTTTCGAAAGAAGGGCACTCGGCAGTCCTACGTTTCACCGTTCATGGTTTTTGAGAGCGATATGAGCATGAAGTTGGCGGATTCTTTCATCATCCTGCTAAGAGGGTACCGGGGATTTGTTGTTGGGAGATCAATAAATTGTTAAATCAGGGTCAACTCCAGCCTGAGCGCCCCGTCAATGGATCCAGGTGTGCCAGTTCGATTTAACGGACAAGTAACTCTGTCGTAACGATTTGTTGTTAAGCCTGGGCTTATCATGACTGGGTAATGTTGACCAGTACATCATCGATGGCAGGCGTATGCGGCTTCGTGCTCGTCTTTCTGAAGTCCGAGTCGTTCGCGAAGTCGTTGAAGAAGGCGTTTGAAACGAGCGGTTATCGTGGTGCAGCGATGACCACGGAATCCCTTGCCCTCACAGAGGCGGAAGTGAATATACCATCCTTAATTATTCTTGACCGTCGCTCCGACTCCGTCGCCAAATTCCGCCGGATGAGAATGCTGAAAAGGGTTCCGATCGTTGCCGTGCAGGAAGGAAGTATATCCTGCGACGACGAAGAATGTCTCAAAGAATATGATCAGGATATAGATTTGCTCGTGTGCGGCCAGAGTGTCCGTGAGATCGTCGCACGGGTGCGCGCCATCCTTCGACGCCGAGAGGCCGGCATAGAGTCGAACATCCAGTATCGCGCGGGGAACCTTCTGATGGATCTCAATTGCCATGAAGTCCTGGTCAACGGCCATCCCGTCGATCTGACCCCCAAGGAATTCCAGATTCTTAGGCAGTTCCTCGAATCGCCCCGCCGCGTGCTCTCTCGCCAGGAGATGCTCAACCGTGTCTGGGGAGAAGGCTATGCTCTCGAGGAACACGCACTCGATGTGCACATTCATTCGCTGCGGCAGAAAATTGAACAGAACCCGGCCAGTCCGACATTGCTCCTGACCGTCAGAGGCGTGGGATACAAGCTGCGGGCCTAAGAGGCTGAGGAAAAACCATTTCAGCACAGCTGAACTTTGATGGCCTGCACGTCTGGGCTACGAGGAGAATATCCACGCACGATATTCGAAAAGGCCAGCCTTCTCACCCGCCCAACCCTGGCGCGCCGAGACGCGCCTTGTCCCAGGCAAGACCACAGCGAGTGAAGAGACGAAGGCCTACGTCTGGGACGGTGAGCTTCTGAGCAAAACGAGAAGGCCGCTGGCGGACTATTTTAGTGCCCTGTTAGAGGAGTCGTCCACCAACCAGGAAGCCACAGATTGGTGGTCAAGGAGATACACCTATGGCGGACTCGTCATTAATGATCAGGAACCAATACGCTCTCTACTCCATGCCGCTCTGGATTGTGCCGCGTAATCGTACTGAGTCAATAGTTCATGATGCAGTAACCGTGATGTACGTGCCAATAAGGGAGGCATCATGATACGAGGATGGATTGGAGTTGACTTAGACGGCACGCTTGCCACGCAGGACGGAAAACAATCGAAACGAATAGGAGAACCTATCCCTGCCATGGTGGAGAGGGTCAAGATGTGGCTGAGAGAAGGTCGTGAGGTCAGGATTGTGACGGCCAGGGCTGCCAGGACATCATTCCATATATTCCCTTACCGAGCCGAGAAAACTCAGATTGAGCAGTGGTGTCTGGAGCATATTGGACAAGTTCTCCAAATCCAAGCGCATAAGGATTATTTCATGATTGAACTGTGGGATGATCGGGCGGTTCAGGTTCAAATGAACACCGGGAAGCAAGTGGGCATGTCCAGAATAGACGATGACCCCATCGCCGTTGAGACAACGGCAGGCCATGCCAGACCGATGCTGGAGGTCGTATGAATATCAACTCGATTTCTGAGCTCCGCAATTACTCCAAACAACGTAGGTCACGGTTGCCAATATACTTGTCCCGTCTTGCCAATGGCCGCTATGGGGACGGCCACTGAGCAAAACAGGCAAGCAGAGGGCCCCGTCTCCTCCGCACCGGGTGCGGAAGAGACGGGGTGTGAAGGAAGTCGGTAGGGGAAAGGAGAGTTGGCGGCTAGAATTCGTCTATAGCGACGGGACGAAGCAGATCGCGGACGGAGAGGGTGCCCACCACAGTCCCGCCCTTGGTGACACTCAGGTGGTGGGTTTGGTGCCTATTCATGAGGTCTGCCGCCTCGGTGAGCGGGCGGCGCTCTTCGATCCCAACGATTGGGCTTCTCATGATGGCTTCGACGGGGATAAAGTAGGACGCCTTGTCGGCTCCCACGAATTTCCTTACCACATCCGATTCCGTGACAATGCCGATGATCTGGTGATCGTGAGATACCAACACGCTTCCCACATTGCAGGCTTTCATCAACTTGGCGGCCTCGATGACCGAGGTGCCGGAATCCACCGTCACGAGATCCCGCTTCATGAGTTGACTGACTGTAACCATCTGTTCCCCTCCTTTGATATTGGTTATATGTATTGGCGTGATTCTATCAAGCCGGCATTGCAGCAGAGTTAGAACTTTGTTACTGTCGCGTAAATTTCACTCTTCTAGGGTTGGATACTGATCAGCCCTAGGCCGTTTGGCGAGTGGAATTTCGACCCGGCTGATCTTGTGGCGTACGTGCGACAGTAATCCTGGCGTAATTGAACCGAACGGATCGTGTCATTGTTGGAGCCACGTAAGACGCCCAACTCGGGACCACTTCTCAACCAGAATCCCCAATGATACGAACCTTATTCGACAGGGACTTTGCCTGGTGTGGCCCCTCCGCCATGACGGGGCGGCCAGGGCGGTAACGAACATAAGCTGGCTAAGATGGTTGTTGCTCGCGTCATGTGTGCGTCATTTGTTCACTCCGGTTGTGTGAAACGTGTGACTACCCAGCGTCAGTTCATCCGTATGATCCGCCCTTCGATGGCTGCTGAGAACGGCTGCGGTAGGCCTTGGACGTAGGCGATCAAGGCATCCAGGTCTATCGGACCGCCCACCTGATTCTGCCCCTGCGCCAATATCGTAAAGTTGTCGCCTCCCGCTGCCATGAAATTGTTCACGGTCGCGGAAAAGCTCGCTTGCCGGTCGATCGAGGCGCCATTATGGCGCACTTCGACGATGCGATCGCCGATCGGCCGGTTGTTATCCCACGTATAGGTCGGCCCGGACGTTTTCATGATGCGGGGAAGGGTTGATTGACCCACTGCTGATTCAAGGTCGTAAACCTGCTGACTGGTTAACGTCATCCGAACCAAGCTGTTGCAGAAGGGCTGTATTGTGAACAGCTCGCCGAACGTGACGGGGTCTGCCAACAGATCGGCCCGGATTTCTCCTGAATTCATGAAGGCGAAGTCCGTGCCGAGGGCTGCTCGTTGCGCGTCGGCAATCAGATTGCCTAGGGCCGACTCACCTGCCGGATTTTCAGGTTCCGAGCTTAAATTCCGCCGGTAGCGCCTGGGCCAACCGCAACTCACGAAGCAGGGCCCGCCTTTTGGATTGGTGCGTCTGCATCCGCTGCAGGATATCGTTCAGAACATGCACCGCGCTGAGTATATGAGGACCCTTGTTCAGCATCACGCACTCAGCACGGTTCCCCATCGCTGCGTCCGTGATCTCGGCGCGGGACGGCATCCCGTTCTTGGCAAGGGTTTCCAGGACTTGTGTGGCCCAGATCACGGGGACATGGGCGGCCTCTGAGATCCAGAGGATCTCCTCTTGGACCTCTGCCAGGCGTTCGAATCCGCATTCGACGGCCAGATCGCCTCGCGCGATCATCACGCCACAGCAAGGCGCCCGCATGGCTGTCAGCAGCATCTCCGGTAAGTTCTCGAAGCCGCGCCGCGTTTCGATCTTCAGCACGATGGCGGGCTGCCGACTTCCGAGACTCGCCAGGTGCTCCTGGAGCAACTCCACATCCTGGGCGCTGTTCGCAAAGGACAACTCGACGACGTTGGCATGCTGGGCCACGAAAGACAGGTCCTCCAGGTCCTGAGGCGTCAGGGCCGCCAGCCGAAGGTCGCTCTCGGGCAGGTTGATTCCCTTGTCGCTCCGCAGCTTCTCGCCGGATACGCGTGCGTGGGTGATCCTGACGAGAACTCCTGTGCGTTTCACCTTTTCGATCACGCCACCGATCTTGCCATCGTCGAACCAAATTGATTCCCCTGACCGAACGTTGTCCAACACGGCTGGTATGGTGCAGCCAATCGAGGCGGGGCTCAGGACCTGTCCCACACTG
>DATHTZ010000516.1:0-6060 GCA_035462675.1 Nitrospiraceae bacterium
GGGTTTGGGTTGCGGGGTCGGAGCCGCCCCTTGTTGCAGTGAAGGAGAGACTCGCCGGACTCACCCCGATGGCTGGTGGCACTAGGGCTGTCGCAACGGTAAATTTCACTGGCACGGTAACCGAGGTGGCCCCAGTGGCATCCAATGTCACAGTGGCACTATAGCTCCCTGCGGCTAAGGCGCCTGTGGTCACCGTCAGCGTCACGGCTCCGTTCCCGGTTCCCGAAGCCGGACTGAGCGTCAACCAAGGGGCATTGTCGCTGGCGGTCCAGCTGAGCGTACCGTCCCCCGTGTTGCTGATGCTCAAGGTTTGAGTCGAGGGGTTGGCGCCGCCTTGTGTTGCAGTGAAGGAGAGACTCGTCGGACTCGCCCCGATGGCTGGCGGCGCGACTGGGGGCGGCGGCGGCGGGCTCCCTTCCTGCACGGTCACGCTGGCCCGCCCGATCTCGGTCGTGGTGCCTTGCAGGTAAAACACGAATTCAACCGTATGCGAACCAGTGCCGAACAACCCTGTCGTGGTCGTGGTGCCGTTGTCGGCAGGGAAGCCATAGGGTGCGTTGTTTTCGGTATGATGCACGGCCCCATCTAAGTGCACCGTCGCCATGACATCCCGTAGGTCGGTCGTGGAACCCTCCACACCCCACGGACCTGTGGCCGGATCGCCCACGACCTTCAGACTCACCGCAGGAGGCGGCGGCGGTGGAGGGGCCCCGGCTGGCGTGAAGGTTGCGAGGTTGCTCGCAGCAGATGCATTGTTGGCGAAGTCATAGGCCGTAAGAAAATAGTACTGAGTTGTGGCCGGCGTTCCAATATTGAAACTCGCCACCGTTCCTAATGTGACGAGAAGAGAGGCATTACCAGACGATAGGGTGCAGGGTTGCAGACTGCATTGATAGACGCGATATCCCGCCAGGTCCGGTTCACTGCTGGCTGTCCACGTCAACGTGGCACCCCACGCAGTACTAGACCACAACATGATTATGCCAGCGATGGCTCTTACCCAGTTCATACGGATGCCCCCTTGTCTTTTCCCCGGCAACTTGCAGACCATTCCATGTGAAAGCGACTTCTCATGCACACGTGTCCATGTCGGATTGTCCAACTCACTCGGTCATCCAAGCAGTCTGTTGAAACAGTCTGCCGGCGGTGTTCTCGCTTCACTCAGAGGCATTACGTAGAGCGAGAGTTATGTGTTGTCTCTTCGCCCGCTGTGGACTTGATGGACAGTCTTTTTGAACAGTCTGCGGACTGTTATGCGGAGTTTGGACGACCGCCTGCCGCCCGCACTTCCCTGAGTCCTGAGTGTTTCACAACACCTTGCCAGGAGAGATCAATGAGGTGAACCACTCATCTCATCACTGTGGTCGCTACGCAAGACTCATACCGTTGTAGGAGGCGGATGGTCACTGCAAAAAGCCGTGAAATCACTGGTGGAGGGAGAGAGGATCAATGGTTACGCGTGGGGAAGTTGTACGCGATGAGAGAGAGAAGTGAGTTATATGTATGTTTATTAAGAGGATAGGCAATGCATTCGTTTACCTACAGGTAGGACAATTAGGTACGATAATAAAAGCGATGCCGTGAGAACCAGCTGGTTACGGGGTCAGTGAGGTTTGCTTCGTTTATTTGTTTGAATCAGGCTACCAGATAAACTAAACCAAACAGACTAGGGCGCATTAACACTTACGTCAATTTTTATAAAATACTGCATACATGGAAATCACCGATGCATGGGGAGGAGCGGTGGGTCGGTTGTGCGGGTTAGGTTTCGATTTGTTTAATTTCTTCACGCAACTGGAACTTGAGCGAAGCATATTCTTTCATGCAGTAGGCGAGCAGCCGTTCGGAGCCGAAGAGCATCACCATCCTGCCGTCCTTGTCCACGAGCCGTCTTGTGTCTTGCGGCCAATAGATGTGGGCGATCACGCCGGGGTCGCCCGTCACCCAGCGGGCCAAGACAAAGGGCATTCGATCGACGAGGGTCTTGACCCCATACTCTGTTTCGAGACGTGAAGCGACGACATCGAATTGAAGTTCTCCCACAGCGGCCAAAACCGGTTCTCGGCGCACATGATCTGGTGAATAGAACACTTGCATGACCCCTTCTTCTTCGAGCTGCTGGAGTCCCTTCTGGAACTGTTTCTGCTTCTTAAGATCCTGACTTCGAAGCACGCCGAAGCATTCAGGGGGAAATTGCGGAATCGCATCGAAGGCGCGGGGAGTTCCGGAGCAGAGCGTATCGCCGATGGCAAAGAGGCCTGGGTTTACCAGCCCGACGACATCGCCTGGATAGGCCTCTTCAATCGTTTCCCGTTCACGACCGAAGAGCCGGTGCGGTCTCGTCATCCTGATCTTCCGGTCCAACCGCGCATGGTGGACCATCATGTCCCTCTCGAATCGGCCCGACACGATACGGAGAAACGCCATTCGATCGCGATGTTGTGGGTCCATGTTCGCCTGAATCTTGAAGACAAAGCCGGAGAACCTCTCGTCCGTTGGTTGCACCAGCCCTTCCGAGCTCATTCGCTGTCCTGGCGGGGGCGCGAGTTGGAGGAAGCCGTTCAGAAAGGGCTCGACGCCGAAATTCGTCAGCGCGCTTCCGAAGAAGACCGGTGTGAGTTGGCCGGCAAGAAAGCGGTCGCGATCGAATGTGGTGCCGGCGCCGGTCAACAGGGCGATTTCTTCCTGCAGCGGGCCATAGGCTTCTCCAAGCGTGTCGGCCAGGCTCGGGTGGGGGAAAGTTTCTACCCGCATCGGCGCCCGTTTCTGGTTATGGAGCGTTCGTTGAAAGAAGAGCACTTGGGGATCTTGAAGGTCGTAGAGCCCCAGAAACCCTGATCCTTCACCTATGGGCCAATTGAAGGGGACCGCCGTCATGCCTAAGGTCTGTTCGATCTCTTCGAGGAGTTCGTAAGGATGGCGCCCCGGAAGATCCATTTTATTAATGAAGGTCATGATAGGGATGTTGCGTTTGCGGCAGACGGCAAAGAGTTTCTTGGTCTGGGGCTCGATGCCTTTGGCGCAGTCGAGCACCATGACCGCGCTATCCACGGCCATGAGGGTGCGGTAGGTATCTTCGCTGAAGTCTTGGTGTCCCGGCGTATCGAGCAGGTTCACCCGTACCCCTTCATAATCGAACTGCAGCGCGGTGGACGTGATCGAAATCCCGCGCGCCTGCTCCAGTTCCATCCAGTCAGATTTCGCCGCACGCTGGTGCGACCGCGCCTGCACCGCCCCGGCCAAGTGCACCGCGCCGGCGTAGAGGAGAAGCTTTTCTGTCAGCGTAGTTTTTCCCGCGTCAGGGTGCGAAATAATGGCAAAGGTGCGCCGCCGGGCGACTTCTCGCGCCAATTCATCGGACAACGGCTTCTCATTCGGCAACGACATGGACCATCCTTCTCTTGTTCAAGGCACTAGCAGGATGCTGAAAAAGTCCGCCAGCGGCGTTCTTCCCTCGAAAGCATCCTCAACGTAGCCCAGAGGCTACGCCTCCGGTGCTTTCATCGGCTGCGGCCTTGCTGAACGGCCTTTTTGAGCATCCTGAGGCGATTCAGTTCCCAATACCATGCGGAAAGAGTACCCGTATATACCGAGCTTATCCGCAACCTGCTGAGGTATGGGAGCTATGTTTTATCACCTGGGAGGGGAGAAAACTACTGGAAGGGGAGAGGAGGGTAGCCCGTTGGTCTCCTGTGCTCGCGCAACGTGCGGCCTCAGAAGATCATCAGGCTCCATCCCCTCCGCGCTCTGCGAGCAAGAAGGGCACCTGGTCGCTCCCTCCCACTCTTCCGCGGCCCGCGCGTTGCGCGAGCAAGGGGAGTCATCGGGCCGCTTCAACATCCGAAAGGGTCGATCTGGGAGGCGCTGTACCTGGCTCTGCCGCCCCGCTTCTGACTGTGCGTTGTCGGATATACTACGGGCTGATCGCCAGGATAGACTGCAGGAGAGTCGCGAGACTCACCACGCGAAATTGGTCGGAGCCAGCGATCGATAGATCGTAATCCGAAAGGAGAGTTACATGAAAGCGCTCGTGTACCATGGTCCAGGCAAAATTGCATTAGAGGAGAGGCCCACACCGATCATCACGACACCGACAGATGCCATAGTCAAGATCACGAAGACGACAATTTGTGGAACGGACTTACATATTTTAAAAGGTGATGTGCCAACGGTGACGGATGGCCGAATCTTGGGACATGAAGGTGTTGGAATCATCGAACAGATAGGCGAGAGCCTGTCGAACTTCAAGGTGGGAGACCGAGTCCTTATTTCGTGCATCACGTCGTGCGGGAAGTGCACCAACTGCAAAAAGGGCATGTACTCGCATTGCGAGAACGGGGGTGGCTGGATCCTGGGGAATTGTATTGACGGCACGCAAGCGGAATACGTCCGGATTCCATTTGCAGACACGAGTCTCTATCCGATTCCCGCCGGAGCGGATGAGGAAGCGCTCGTGATGTTGAGCGATATTCTGCCGACCGGGTTCGAATGTGGCGTCCTCAACGGACGGGTCAAGCCCGGCGACACCGTGGCGATTGTCGGCGGAGGTCCCATCGGGTTGGCGGCGCTGCTGACCGCCCAATTCTACTCACCAGCGGACATCATCATGGTCGATGTCGATGACAACCGCTTAGCAGTCGCCAAGCGGTTTGGCGCGACGAGGGTCGTCAACAATAGCGATGGCAAGGCCGCCGAGCAGGTGATGGCGTTCACCGCCAACAGAGGTGTGGACGTGGCGATAGAAGCCGTAGGGATTTCATCGAGCTTCGACATTTGCCAGGCCATCGTGGCGGCCGGCGGTCATATCGCCAACATTGGCGTGCATGGTAAGCCGGTCCAGCTGAACTTGGACAAACTTTGGTCACACAATATCACTCTGACAACTGGTCTCGTTGATACCGTGACGACTCCCATGCTGTTGAAAACAGTGCTCTCAGGCAAGGTCCAGCTGAAGCAGCTGATTACACATCGCTTTGCCTTGAATGATCTTATGCAAGCCTACAACACGTTCGGCAATGCCATGAAGGAACGCGCCCTCAAAGTGATTATTACAAATGGCTAGGGATTGGGAAGAAAAAAGGGGACATTCTATATTTCCCAATGGCCTAGAGAGCTAACGATGGTGTGGAAATGCCATGCACAGCGCGGGCCTCAGAGGAAATTAACTGACGTGCGGCCTACCAGAGTTCGTTTCTCAGCTCGTCATAGGGTAAGTGCTGCAGCCGTTTTCGGAAATTCCTGCGAGTTAAGCCTGCCGGAAAGCTGATCCCTAGATTCTCCTCCCACCTAGGACGGTGGTAGATGAGGCTGCGACGATTGCCGATGATGCGCGCAAGTGCCGTAACTGTTTTCGGAAATCACCGTGAGTTGAACCTGCCGGGAAGCTGATCGCTACATTTTCCTCCCACCAAATATCGATTACCGTCACGATGCGCCGTCGTGTAGTAGGGACTAAGCTTGGCGAAGCGTTAAGGCGACAGGCTTTTAGGATCTTCTACACTTCCCTCTAGGGTGGCCTGGATTACTCCCTGACTGTGCGCAAATTTTTCACCCGCCCACCCAACCCTCCGATTGCAGGGAAATCGATTTCACGTGACGTGCCAGTAGTCCGAGCGAGCGCCTTCCAATTTTCGCCACATATATTTTAGGAGAGTGGCCAAGGTTGCCCTCGATTGCGCGCATCGGACGAGCACAGTTTCATCGTTGCGCGCGTGGCATCGCAAGTGCGGTCACCGTTTTCGGAAATCCCCGTGAATTGAGCGTGCAGGAAGCTACCCGCTAGACTCTCTATCCAGAAAGCATCGAATACTTTCTCCATAGGGCTGTGCCACCCCGCCGTCCCTTCGTCAGCCTCCGCTCTTACAAGGCTCTCTTCTAGTCGGAATAAAGAGGGCCAAACTCGAATACAATATATTGACGACATGCTTATCCGGTTGACTCCGGAGAGGCAATTCGATGATCCTTGTCGCTATGGGGCGGCCGGGTTATCCAACGACCATGCGAGAGTTTCGCGATCAATTGTCCTCACGAGAGGCGTGCCTGGACTACTTGGTACGGTCT
>DATHTZ010000517.1:0-5448 GCA_035462675.1 Nitrospiraceae bacterium
GCCCAACATCGAAGGGCTTCACCTAGAATTGGCGAAGGTGACAGTAACCGGCGGGCGGATTGTGGTCGATGGCGCGATGCGCACGTCGCAAGCGCATATCTATGCCGTGGGTGACGTAAACGATGTCACGCCCATTGTGCATCTCGCCATCCAGCAGGGCGAAGTTGCGGCGTACAACGCCACCCATGCAGATCGGCCGGCAAAAACGATTGATCATCGTCTTGATGTGGAAGTGGTCTTTACCGATCCCCAGGTCGCGGTGCTGGGGCTGAATGAAGTGCGCGCAAAGGCCGACAAGATTCTCTATCTCACGGCCTCCTATCCGTTTGCCGACCATGGGAAGGCGCTTTGTCTTGGCGCGCCGCAGGGGTTTGCGAAGTTGCTAGCGGCGCCTCAGACCGGTGAAATTCTTGGTGCGCAGATCGTCGGCCCGGAGGCGGGTGAATTGATCCACGAACTGATCGCGGTGATGTATTATCATGGTACGGCGGCGGACTTGACGCGCATGCCGCACTACCATCCCACGTTGGCGGAGATCGTGACCTATCCGGCGGAATCCATTGTCGGACAGTTGGGCATATAAGGGAGAGCGTCTGCGTGCGCTCAGTTTCCTTCCCTTGTGTCATGGGCTGGTTGCTGGCGACGGCGGGCTTGGGCCATCAAGGAATCAGGTACGCGCGGAATGGATGTTTCTGTTCCAGTGCATACAGCAGAGAGGATCGATCGGGAAGACCAATACCTGGTGAGCAGCCACTCATAGCTGGCGCTTGGTCCTCCCTCCTCCCAGAGGTCCGCAAGACGCTGGGCAACCTTCTCAATGACCTGTTGAACCGGTCTCACCATCCAGTGTAGCGTAACCCCACTATGGCGATGCCCGATGATCCGGCTTCCCGTCATTGGCGTATGAAAGGGATGATCGCGCGATTTGTGGGGATTGTGTCGATCGCTCTCGGGTTCGTCGTCGGGATGTATGGACTGGAAGATACGGGGGCACAATGGATGAAGACGGCGCTGGGCTTGCTGGTCACCGGCATGTTGGCCCAAGGGTATGCGCTCTACTGTTCCGTAAAGCGCATGCGTGAGTCCAAGGACCAGCCCAAGTCATGAGACGAGTGCGTCAATACATATTGACGACCGGGGTGCTTCTCCTCGCAGGGGCGATGCTTGCTTGCGGGGGGCCGTGGCGCGACGGCTATTTCAAACGCGGTGTGGATCGGCTCACGCAAGACGAGGTGGTGGAGAAGTTTGGGCCGCCCCATACAGCCAAGACACCGGCTCTCGGGGGGGACTCGGTCTGGACTTATCGCGTGCCGATCAGTGACAAGGAATTGGCCTCGGTGAACCTTTCCGACCTGAGCGACACGGCGAAAGAAGCGGCCGCACTAATAGGGAAGGCTGGCGAAGTAGGTCCCAAGGCCATGTTGTATTGCTACCGCTATACACTGGTCTTCAACGAACAGAAGATTTTGAAACAGTGGAAACGTGAAGAATGTGTGCCGGGAACCCATGATACGCTCAATGCTAATTAATGTTCTGACTCCGTAATCCATGCCTGCTTGGTTACCGCACATCGATAGTTCAGCCCTACTAGACGGGCTCTCCTCGCTGCTGCTGCTGCTCTTCCTCCTCATCGTGCGGGCGTTGATCGTCCGAGCGATCTCGAAGAATCCGACCCTTTCGATGGAAGCGAAACGACGATGGGTGGTCTCTGTTCGCAATAGTATGGTGTTCGTGCTGCTGATGGGGTTGCTCGTCATCTGGGCGCATGAACTTCAAGCGTTTGCCGTGTCCCTCGTGGCGGTTGCAGCAGCGCTTGTGTTAGCGACGAAAGAGCTCATTCTCTGTTGGAGTGGAGCAGCGCTACGGGTGGGGGGAAAGGTCTACTCGGTGGGCGATCGTATTCAGATCGCCGGTCATCGCGGAGTCGTCTTGGACCATGACATCTTTGCGACCAAGCTCCTAGAGATTGGACCGGGCCAAGCGTCGCATCTCTATACCGGCCGCGTGACCGTGTTTCCGAACAGCTTGCTGTTTATGAATCCCTTGGTCAAAGAGAATCCTGACCAGGAGTATGGGCTTTATATTCTTGCGATTCCCCTCAAGGACAATGATGACTGGCGGGATGCCGAACGGCACCTGCTCGATGCAGCGAAGACAGAATGTTCCTTATTTATGGGTGAAGCCAGCCGGCAAATGAAGTTGTTGGAACAGACCAATCTACTCGAAGCTCCGTCGCCGGAGCCGCGCGTTACCATCCAAGTCATCGAAACAGGGCGTATCCAGTTGGTGCTGCGATTCCCGGCTCCGGATCGCGGGCGTTCACGAATCGAACAGGCCATTCTACGCCGATATCTCATCGCGGTTGGGTCAGTGACCAATAAACAGGATACTTAAAAATGGGCGCCTCCGGCGTTCTCACTTCAAAAGCATCCTCAACGTATCAAAAGGATAGACCTCTAGTGTTTCCATCGGCTGCGGCTGTGCCGAACGGCCTTTTTGAGCATCCCTATGTGGAGGGGTATTCTCTTCATGTCCCATATGTGTGGGCCATCGAGGTTCTATTGTGCCGAATAAGGATCTTCTTCGCCTGGCACTCGCGATCTAGCCGTGGTTGCGCATGAGCAACCGCCAAAGTCCGTGGGTCAGGATTAGGAAATCCTGAATGCTCTTGCGTCTTGTCCTGGAACTTCAGTATCATGCGGCCCTTGTTTTACTCATTTGATCCGAAGGAGGGAGGATTCAGTCATGAAACGGATTTGTAGAGTGATTGTCGCGGTAACGAGTACGGTCCTGCTGGCTAGTGTGTCGTATGTGCTAGCGAATGAACCGAAGGAGGGCCCCCCTGATTATAGCGGGATCTCCAGCATCTATTACACATTGATCGGGCTGATTCTGGCCTACGGTGTCTACGATTCTTTCTTCAAAAAGCTATAGGGTCTGCGAATAGCTACGCCAACCGGTTGCGCGGCATACGAGGTGCGCAGGCACAGAGTTGCCGCCACTGTGGCATACCGTATCGCAGTTTTTGTCGCCGATGACCGTCTCGTTGCCTAGGCCGTCGATCAGGCCACGGGCCTGCGGCATGCCGTTCACCTCTCTTCCAGTCGGAATCCACCGCCACGAATTTCCGAACGTATTTACCCCGCGACGAATCTCAGCACATAGCCTACCCCTGGGGGCGGGACAGCTCATCGGGCTATGAGCGTTCACAGAGCCTCTCGGCTCTGACAGGATGCTGAAACAATCGCCCTTCTCCTCACTCATTCACTCTCGGTATGTCGCGACGCATCTTGCTCGTGCGGTGTCATGATGACACATGTGCTCAGTCGAGACTCATGCAGGAATCGGCGTTTTGCTTGCGTGTTCGTATGAAAAATTATACTGGTTATCATCAGGCTGGGTGGTTTCTGCAGAACAAGAAGGACCCTTCGCGCAACGAGATGTCGGGGTCATAGGGAGGAGCAACATGCTGAGCAATCGCGCTGAGGACGACATAATGAAACGAGGCAAAAATATTCATACCGCAGCAATCGGCATGTTGTGTCTCGCCACCCTGACGACCGGCGCCTGTGTCACGCAGAGCACGTACAACACAGCCACCGCCGACCTCGAAGCGATGAAAGCCGAACTCCGCAGCGCCAGAGCAGAAACGCAAGAGCTTAACCTACAAGTGAGCGACCTTCAGCAACGGAAGAGCGACCTCGCGAAACAAATGGTGGTGGCCTCGTCGGCACTCGAGCAAGCCACGAAGGAGATGAAGGCCGAGCGTGCGGCATCGCAAAAACGATTGAGCAATTTCAGTCGCACGCTCCAGCAGTTGACCGCCCAGCAAAAGAGCTTGCGGGACGTGTTGAAATTTTCCACCAAACAGCGGGCCACTCTACAATCAGCCGTTGATAACTATACGACACAACTCCGCTCGATAGAGGAACTTAAAGCGTCATCAGTCCCTCCACCGGCCGCAGTGACCAACGAGCCGGTGAAGACAGCCCTTGTTCCTCCCACACAAGCTCAGGTTCCGAACGAGCCCGCTCCGAAGGCGACTGTGATGACCACGGCAGCCCCCGTCAATCAGTCCGTGGCTATCCCGAATCCGCCGCCGGCTCGCATTCAGCCCCCCGAACCAGTCGAAGAGGACTGGTTGACCTTCCTCAAGAATTGGATTGCGTCTCTCTGGCAATCGGTCCTCTTCTAACTGGCCCGCATTATTCACGAGCGTTAGTGACGAAACCGTCCAGCCGCCACGCGAGACAGACGGGCTGGTTCCTTTGGTCTATCGAGCTCTTTAGTTCTCCCAGTGGGTGTGCCGGTCCGGCCAACAAAACAGACTAGACCTGCTCACCGAGTCGCGCTCTTCTCGCCCTCTTCGCCCCTTGATTCACCGCCGAACTCTTGAGAACATAACCGCACGAGTCATGACGTACCTTGTGACAGAGGAAACGAAGAGGGCCGGGCGACATCGCCTGCGGACGTGGTGTGCCGCCGGTCTGCTGGTCCTCCTCGCAGGCTGTTCGCTCACCCTCACCTATCGCTATGCCGACTGGATCATCCTCTGGCAGGCCGATCACTACTTCGATCTCACCGCAGATCAGCGCCACGACTTGACCGTGCGGCTCACGCCGCTGCTGGCACGGCACCGGCACGAAGCCATTCCTCAGTACGAAACCTTCCTCGTTCAGATTCGGCAACGATTCGAACGAGGGCTCACCAGCCAGGATCTCGACTGGGCCTATGCCACCTACGATCGCCTGCGCGCCGACCTCTTCGATCGGCTCGTCATCGACGGAGGCGTCTTCCTTGCCTCCGTTGATCCGCGCCAGGTGCGCACCTTCGAAGCAGCCTTGCAGAAAGACTACGACAAAGCGGCGCGCCTCGTGCATGCCCCCGCGCCGGAGCGGCTCAAGAAGCGGGCCCAGGCCACCATCGATTTGCTGGAAGACTGGCTGGAGCCCCTGTCTAGAGACCAAGAGGCACAGATCCGAGAATGGAGCCTCGCGCTCCCCGACACCCAACAGGTCTGGCTCGCCTACCGACAACAGCTCCAGCAAGAATTGCTCGCCCTCCTCCATCAGCCCCGTACGCCCGAGCGCATTGCCGGGGAACTGCGCGTGATGCTCGTTCCTCTGGACCAGCACGCCCCTCAGGATTATCAAGACGCTGGCCGCCAGATGCGCGCCGCAGTCAAGACCATGGCCCTCGCCATTGATCAGCGACTCACCCCCGACCAACGCCACCACGCCGTGACCAAGCTCCAGCGGCTCATCGATCAGCTCCACGACCTGCAAGCCGAGTAGCCTCCCCCGTCTCTCGTCGCTCTCGTTCATCTGGTTTCTTTGGTCTATCTGGTTCCCTGGGGCCATCACCTAGACAATCAGACACACCAAAGAAACCAATCAACCAGCCCAACTGCCCGCGACTTTACGTGTTGTGTTTCTTCATTTCGTTCCT
>DATHTZ010000518.1:0-2656 GCA_035462675.1 Nitrospiraceae bacterium
AGCAAAGAAACTGCCAGACCCAACTCTTCATCTGGAGATCCGGCCGATTCGCTCCATAATGCAAGGCGGTCATGACGCTCAGATACCCAGCGCAGACGGCATACAAGCAAAGCATTCTGAGCAAATCGACGATGGCGAGCCACTGAGAACCAAATGCCAAAGGCACAATTACGGGAGCGAGCACCGCAACGCCAGCAGCCAGTGGAATGAAGATCAGTCCAACTAGGCCCATGTGAAGTTCGAATACACGGGCCACACCAAGCTGATCACGTTGAAGCAACGCGTAGGTAGGCATGCTGATCTGATGGATCAACACCGTGGCCCGTACACCTAACAACAGAGGAATCGCCAGCGCGATCTGATAGAAACCCAACGCGTCTTGGCCGAGCAATCGACCGATGACCAGCTCTCCCCCGCTCATGACGCCGAAGATACAGAGCGTCGTGACATTCAAATGTTTTCCATAGTGCAGAAAGTAAATACATGCGGGGCGGTAGAGCGACAGGCGTGGCCGGAACGGTGCCAC
Organism: Nitrospiraceae bacterium; assembly: GCA_035462675.1. GTDB lineage: Bacteria > Nitrospirota > Nitrospiria > Nitrospirales > Nitrospiraceae > Palsa-1315. The sequence goes on from DATHTZ010000518.1 coordinate 527, forward strand.
CCAGAATGACAGGAGGCTGCCCACGCACATCCCGACCAGCTGTCCAAGCAAGAGCGCCCATACATTGCGGAGCCATAACGCAAGCGCGATAATTGAGCCGGCTTCAATCAGACGTCGGACAAGATCCATAGAGACGCGGCGCCGCAGATCTAGATTCTTTAAGACGATAGCCATCGCCGGACTCTGTAGCCCCTGTAACACGAGCAGCCAGACATGCACACGCAACAACGACGCCAGTTGAGGCATCTGCATGGCCTGGCCAATCACATCGGCCGCTGCGAAGAGACAGACTGCCATGACGACCCCCCGCACAATCGAGACGGTCCACGCGACAGCCAAGTCCTCATGGTCAACCTTCACCTTGGCAATCAAGGCCGATTCAAGGCCCAGTTCACTGATCGTTATGAGTGCCAGGACGATGGTGGCGGATGCAGCCATCACGCCGAAATCGGCGGGAGTCAACAGGCGTGCCACCACCATGAGCTGGATCGCTGCGATCACTTTATCCAACACAAATCCCGTCCCAGCCCATCCACCAGCTTGGAGAATCCGGTGCCGCAGACGAGGCGGGGCTGGTTCAGCCCTATCCTGTTTGACCTGGGATTCTGCCATTACCATGTCATGGCTGGTTATCATGCTGACCGCCGCGTCGCGGCGAGCGCCGCGCTGCACACGTGCTCCAATTCTTGGGCTCGTGCTCCCCACGTATGACCCTGGATCACCGCCATCCGTCCTCGTTCACCCATCTTCATTCGCTCATCAGGGTCCTCAAGAAGACGGACCAACTGCCGGGCCAAAGCCCGTGCATCGTCTGGCTCCGCTGCAAGTCCACAGCCAATGGCCTCTACCGTCTCTCCATACCCCGGCCCGACTGTCGTGAGTACGGGGCGCCCACACGACAGATATTCCCACAGTTTCATCGAATCACCGGGATACGATCGAGTCTGCCGATGCAGCACGACACAGATATCGCAGGCTGCAATCCAGGTCGGCACCTGTGCCCAATCGGCCCGACCGACAAAGCGGACGATATCCGTCAGTCCTTGTTGCTGAACCAGCTGTTCGAGCGCTTGTCTTGTTCGGCCTTCTCCCACCAGCAAAAACGTGACGGAGGGGGCCTTGTCACGTACGAAAGGCACGGCTTCGATCAACGTCTCCAGCCCATGCCAGGGAAAGAATCCTCCGACAAATCCGACATAGAGACCTTTGGCAGATAGTCCAAGGGCTTTCCTGGCAGCCTCGTGCGATTGAGGATGGAAGCGATCCCCGTCGACGCCGTTGCGAATCACGTGGCAACGCTCCGACGGAATTCTCCAGACGTCTTCCATCTGCGTCACAATCTCGCGGCAGATGCTCACCACCGCCTCCACACGGCACACAGCTATTTTCAACACAGCGCGTAGCACCCATCGCACGAACGGGAGCCGCCAAATACCTTGCACCTCTTCTTCCGGCAAACCATTCACAAATAGGACGCTCGCACAGGCATGGTTGGACAGAGCGAGCAGCGGGGCCATCTGCCCTGGCGAATCAAACCAAAGCAGCACGTCAGGCCGCCATGCCGCCAGCTCCTGCCGCAAAACATTCCATGAAGCAATCAGAAACGAGAAGGGTCGAAGTCCAGCCACCCGCCAGACAGACACAGGCCGGAACGACAGCGAGGCGAACTCCTGTGCAAACTGATGGCCTTGAGCAGACTGGGGCGCCACGATTCTGATGGTATGGCGGCGTAGAGAAAGGGCCTTGGCAAATTCCAACACCTGCCTGGCTCCGCCTGCTGCAATGGTCAAGTCTTCATCACAGAACACGAGGATGCGCATGGTGTATCGACGGCTGCTCCGTGGCAAGCCACTCTTTCAAACGATTAGTGAGGTATGTCCACCCATATCCCTGTTCAACAAAGCGCCGTCCAATGGCAGCCATACGGACCTGCCGGCCCGGATCGTTCAAGAGCGCCAGCACCGCCTGTGCCAATGCGGCCGGATCGTCCGGCGGAACCCACACAATTCCTGCCTCTTGGACAAACGTGGCGGAGACTGAGGGGATCGCGCTGGCGATTACGGGCTTTCCGCAGGCAAGGTAGTCGAAGATTTTGACCGGAGACGTTTCGCCTCGGTCCCCACGGAATGG
>DATHTZ010000519.1:0-2556 GCA_035462675.1 Nitrospiraceae bacterium
CAAAATAAGGCTCAGACCATATACTGAATTCCAACTTGAGTAAACCATTCCTATCAAGCTGCGGAAAAACTCAGTTTATACACGATGCGCCTTTGCAACCTTCCATATTGGCGTCGATTTCAACAAAGCGTCAGGATGCTCCAAAAGGCAGTCCGGCAAGGCCCCAGCGAGCGAAGATCGGAGGCGTACCCTCTGGGGCGCACGGTGCGACAAATAAGGAGCACCACTCCTGTGCGCGCCGCCGAGTCGGTGAGGCGGCCGGCTCCTCGTTGAGGATTTCGATGAGTCGAGAACGCCGGCGGCGGACTTTTTCAGCACCCTGCATGAAGCCTATAGCTAAATGGTGGCTCAGCTGCTCAGTGCCGCCATAAAATCAAAAGGGCCAGCCCCCCTTCGAGGACTGACCCTGAGAATGGGGAAGATCGAGTAAGATCTTCCATGAACCTTGTCGCCGCCGATCTCACACAACGGAAACCCTGATGGTTCGTGCCGGTTGAACTACCCCGGCAGTCCGAACATCGGCAATGACCTCAAGCCGACTAACTCACCAACGGGATCTGCGCGGCTAGTTCGATCTTCACAATCGATCGAATCTTGTTTTCGATCTGGAGATAGCGGGCAACTTTCGTGGCAGGCAGGGCCTTGCCCAATTTGGCGGCATACGATTGTCGCATCTTCACTTCCGATTCCTCGACCGCCAGCGCTTCGGTGATCAGTTTCTTGGCCTGGTCGTCGGCGATCTCGCCTTTGCCGGCATTATAGGCATCGGCATAACCCTTGATCATGGTCAGGAGCCGTTGATTGATCTGCTCCAATTCTTTTTGATAGCCGTCATACAGCGGCCAAAAATTCTTGGCTTCCGCGTCGGTAAGATTCATGTTGGACGCGACAACGAGCTTCTTGTCCGCCTTGACCTTTTCCTTCAGAATCTCCATGTTCATCTGTGTCGCTTCCTGAGCCTGAGCCTGCCCCATGAACAGGAACGACAACAACAGCACCCCGATTTGTAGAATCATCATGACACGCTCTCCCTTCCCTATTGATTCACGACTGCTCACCATCCACCCGCACCGGCGCCTCCATGGCACCATGGGTTACGGATGAATCCTGGTAATCTTCGACCCTTGCAATCCCAAGCCGGCCATCAGCCCCTTTTGGTCAAAGATAAACGCATAGACATCACTTCGGCCAGTAGTCGTCGTCAAGCTCTTCCCCATGCCTTTGTCCATCACGACGATGCTCGGGCCGACACCGACCTCCCAGCCCTCACTCTCATCCAGATACGTCAAGGCCTTTTCGTTCATGAAGAACATGACGTAGCCGAACGCCTGGACGCCGGCCTGGAGACCGTAAGACGCGGCCACCGTACTGTAGTAGCCGGCCTTTTCTCCATGCTTCCGCGACGCGCCTTTCCCATAATGCGCTCCGAGAATAAACCCTCCCTTCACGATATTCGGAAACACGAGGATGCCTTTTGCGTCTTTCCGAAAGATGTCCGCTTCCGGCGTGTCCTCGAGGAATTTCTTGAGCGCCGCGTCCACCTCGCGATCGATCTGCGCGGCTTCGGTCGACTCCCCTGCGATGGCCGTCGAGGCCTGCATCGTGAACCCCAGGATCATCGCAAGCACGACGGCAATCAGCATCTCATACCTCATTGATGAGTTTCTTCAACGGGCAATGAACGTGATTATACTTACAATCAAGGAGTAGTTCTAGGGCATTTACCATGGGAGAGACCGGCATTTCATATCCACGCACGGTGCGCCTGCCAGCCTGTCACTGCGGCATCACGGAAGGCCTGGCATCCCGGACGAAGGCCTGCCTTCCCGCCGGAGAGAGCAAGTACGAGATCATGATGACTGGAACGATCAGCCAGAGTACCACCACCACCACGGACCCTCCTCTGAGCAGGACATTGAACAGGTACAGCAGAGTCAGCACCGAGACCAACAGCCCGACATGCCAGGCCCAGCCTCGGACCTGCCACGCCCCCGCTGCAAACAGAAGATACATCAGTGCGAGCGCGATCAACAGCCATCCCTTGGCCTCAGCCATCATCACGATGAGCGAAGACATTACCCCGCTTCCCTGGTCAAAGATACTGACGATTTGCAGCCATAGCAATCCTGCCAGGCCTCCGAGAATCCCTTGCGTGAGGGCAAGCCCCGCTATCACTGTCAGACTACGTGCCGTGCCATCTCGTCTCTCTATCGTTGTGGCTTTCGCGACTCATACCGTTCCTCAACCGCCACTTTGAGCACTTGTCCTTCGCGCAGCGGCGTGGCCGCCACAAGCCCATTGACGACCGCTACTTCCTCCGCCTTCCAAGCCGAATGGGCGCGAGCGGCCAAGGCCTCGATTGTCTCACCCCCGCGGGCTGCAATCAGCCTAACCCGTTTCTCCATAATGCCGGCTCGCTCGTGAGCCGTGAGTGGACGAAAACTTCCGGCCACCGCCTCGAACGCCGGCTGAAACGTCTTGAATTGTTCGGTGGAGGCAACGGCCACTAGTTGAAAGATCAATCCGCCATGAGCGATCCAGGTGATCTCGATATGT
>DATHTZ010000520.1:0-1729 GCA_035462675.1 Nitrospiraceae bacterium
CAGAGGTGCGTTGGCACGATGTCCGCGAACTGATACTGCCTGAGACGGAGCCAAAGCTCTTTCTTCATGGGGAGTTCCACATCAGCGGCATGCAAAACAAGGCGCTGCGGGCGCATTTCCCGCAATACAACAGCAGCCAGATGTCCAGGATTCTGAGGAGGCTTCGTGCTCACGGGCTCATCAAAAAGGCAACCCACTGCTACAAGTACTACCTCACCGCTTTCGGCAAACAGGTCGTCACGTTGGGGCTCAAACTCAAAGAACTTGTGATCATTCCGCAACTGGCCAAAGCCTCCGTCTGAGAAATTCTGCCAATTACAGCACTAATTTAACTACATAGGTACTGATGTCATGCAACGTATGTGAGCCAAACCCGTGGCGCGGACACTCGTGTCTGGATAGCGCCGGGATAAACCGGCATAGGAGTAAGGAATGGAAGAGTCCAACAGGGAAGGAGTAGCGAACCACCCTGGCCCCGAGCCATGTGAGGGCGGTCGTAAGGCCGCACTTGAAGCGTTGGACAGGGGTATCTGTAGGCTGGGTATTGAGCTCCGAAATCGTGTGTTCCAGGATGCCCATGGTGTCAGACAATCAGAAGGCTACACGGCTAAGCCCGAAAGCGCGAAACGGGCGAGGCTGATCCTGCGGAGTCGAAGACCCCACGCATGCAGAGAAACTCCATGCGCGAGAACCGGGAGACCCCGATGTCGTCCGCGAGCAGTAGGCGGACCGGAGGGTGAAGGCGATGAGCCATAAGACCCTCGTGCACGGCAATGGGGAGTCGTACAGCGGCGTAGTACCAGCGAAGCAGCCGAACAAAAGCGGGGGACCGCCGGCGGAGGTTGTGGAGGAAAGGCCGCTGGCCAAGGAGAACACGCCAGAGCTTAACCCGCGGCGGACACCGAGCCGGGAAAGCGGGCCAAACGGGCTGGAGCGTGTGCGCGAAGCAGCAAAGAAGGATAAGAAGCAGAAGTTCACGGCCCTGCTACACCATGTAAGCATCGACCTGCTCCGGAAGAGCTACTACAGCCTGAAGAAAAAGGCGGCATCGGGAGTGGATGGGGTGACATGGGAGGCATATGGACGAGACGTGGAGGCGAGACTGAGCGATCTGCACGGACGAATCCATCGAGGGGCCTACCGGGCGCGGCCGTCGCGAAGAGTCTGGATCCCGAAAAGCGATGGGAGGCAACGACCATTGGGAATCGCGGCACTGGAGGACAAAATCGTTCAGTACGCGGTAGGGACGGTTCTCAACCAGATCTGGGAAGAGGACTCCCAGGGCTTCAGCTACGGATTCCGGCCAGGGCGCGGACAGCATGATGCATTGGATGCGCTCTACGTCGGGATTACGCGACGGAAAGTGAACTGGATACTCGACTTGGATATTCGGTCCTTTTTCGACAAACTCCAGCATGATTGGCTGGTCCAGTTTGTGGAACATCGGATCGGAGACCGGCGAGTAGTCCGCCTGATCCAGAAATGGTTGAAGGCGGGAGTGATGGAAGACGGGCAGTGGTTCGAGACAGAGGAAGGGAGTCCGCAAGGGGCGGTGATTTCGCCGGCGCTTGCCAATCTCTACCTGCACCATGTACTCGATCTCTGGGCCAAGGCATGGCGGAAGAAGGTGGCGCGTGGGGACATGATCCTGGTGCGCTATGCGGACGACGCTGTGTTGGGGTTTCAATACCGAGAGGACGCGGAGCGGTTCCTGCAGCAGTTAGGAGAG